>NZ_BAAASM010000009.1:327511-364641 GCF_039532885.1 Streptomyces nogalater
CGCCCCGGCCGCCGTAACCCCCTCGGCGACCGCTGCGTAGGGTGGACCCGAGCGCCGGTGCGCGCTCACGCGTCACTCCCACCCGAACAGCCCACCGAAGGGATGCACGACGATGGCGATCCAGGTCGGCGACAAGGCACCCGACTTCGAGCTCAAGGACAACCACGGCCGGAGCGTGAAGCTCTCGGACTTCCGCGGCGAGAAGAACGTGGTCCTGCTCTTCTACCCCTTCGCCTTCACCGGTGTGTGCACCGGCGAGCTGTGCGAGCTGCGTGACAACCTGCCGAAGTTCACGGACCGCGACACCCAGCTGCTCGCCGTCTCCAACGACTCCATCCACACCCTGCGCGTCTTCGCCGAGCAGGAAGGCCTGGAGTACCCGCTGCTGAGCGACTTCTGGCCGCACGGCAACGTCTCGCGCGCCTACGGCGTCTTCGACGAGGACAAGGGCTGCGCCGTCCGGGGCACCTTCATCATCGACAAGGAGGGCGTCGTGCGGTGGACCGTGGTCAACGGCCTGCCGGACGCCCGTGACCTCGGCGACTACGTGAAGGCGCTCGACACTCTGTGAGCCACGCGGGCCGACACCCGGGTTTCCCCGGCGCAAGCCGCGCGGGGGGCGGGAACCCGTCACTAGGATCGGCACGTTGATCCCATATCCGAAGCACGACGGGGCTCCCCGCCCCTGAACACCACATGGAGGACCCGTGGGAGTCAGCCTCAGCAAGGGCGGCAACGTATCGCTGACGAAGGAGGCCCCGGGCCTGACCGCGGTCATCGTCGGTCTGGGGTGGGACGTGCGGACCACGACCGGTACCGACTTCGACCTCGACGCGAGCGCGCTGCTGCTGAACAACTCCGGCAAGGTCATCAGCGACCAGCACTTCGTCTTCTTCAACAACCTCAAGAGCCCCGACGGCTCGGTGGAGCACACCGGCGACAACCTCACCGGTGAGGGCGAGGGCGACGACGAGCAGATCAAGGTGAACCTGGACGGCGTCCCGGCCGACGTCGACAAGATCGTGTTCCCGGTGTCGATCTACGACGCCGAGAACCGCCAGCAGTCCTTCGGCCAGGTCCGCAACGCCTTCATCCGCGTCGTCAACCAGGCCGGCGGCGCGGAGATCGCCCGCTACGACCTGAGCGAGGACGCCTCCACCGAGACCGCCATGGTCTTCGGCGAGCTGTACCGCCACGGCGCGGAGTGGAAGTTCCGCGCCATCGGCCAGGGCTACGCCTCCGGGCTGCGCGGTATCGCGCAGGACTTCGGGGTCAACGTCTGACCCCGGCAGCGTAACGACACCCCGGTGTCCGGCGCCGCACCGTTTACGGGCGGCGCCGGACGCGCAGGAGAACCAGGGAAGCACCACCAGGGGAGGACCAGCATGGGCGTCACGCTCGCCAAGGGAGGCAACGTCTCCCTCTCCAAGGCGGCACCGAACCTCACCAACGTCATGATCGGGCTCGGCTGGGACGCGCGCTCCACCACCGGTGCCCCCTTCGACCTGGACGCCAGTGCCCTGCTGTGCGGTGCCGGAAACCGGGTGCTGGGCGACGAATGGTTCGTGTTCTACAACCAGCTCACGAGCCCCGACGGCTCGGTGGAACACACCGGTGACAACCTCACCGGTGAGGGCGACGGCGACGACGAGTCGATCCTGGTGGACCTCTCCCGGGTCCCGCTCCACTGCGAGAAGATCATCTTCCCGGTCTCCATCCATATGGCGGACGAGCGCGGACAGACCTTTGGCCAGGTCTCCAACGCCTTCATCCGTGTGGTCAACCAGGCCGACGGCCAGGAACTGGCCCGGTACGACCTGAGCGAGGACGCCTCCACCGAGACCGCGATGATCTTTGGCGAGTTGTACCGGTACCAGGGCGAATGGAAGTTCCGGGCGGTCGGTCAGGGGTACGCGTCGGGCCTTCGGGGCATCGCTCTAGACTTCGGAGTCAACGTTTCGTAAAGCCGCGTACGGCGCGGGGGAGGACTCTCCTCGGATCTCGTCCGGGAGGGGCCCCCAACGGATGATGGGGTAGCCAGTGCTTCTCAAAACCTTCGGATGGTCGTTCGCGATCACCGCGCTCGGTCTGATCGCGGGGGCGTTCTACGGGGGGTGGACCGGCTTCGGGGTCGTGGCGATCCTGGCCATCCTGGAGATCTCGTTGTCCTTCGACAACGCGGTGGTCAACGCCGGAATCCTGAAGAAGATGAATGCCTTCTGGCAGAAGATCTTCCTGACGATCGGCGTGCTCATCGCCGTCTTCGGCATGCGGCTGGTCTTCCCCGTCGTCATCGTCGCCATCAGCGCCAAGATGGGACCGATCGAGGCCGTCGACCTCGCGATCAACAACAAGGTGCGCTACGAGCAGCTGGTCACCGACGCCCACCCGGCGATCGCCGCCTTCGGTGGGATGTTCCTGCTGATGATCTTCCTCGACTTCATCTTCGAGGACCGGGACATCCAGTGGCTGCGCTGGATCGAGCGGCCCCTGGCCAAGCTCGGCAAGGTCGACATGCTGTCGGTCTGCATCGCCCTGATCGTCCTGCTGGTCGCGGCCTTCACCGTCGCCACCCACGCCCACCAGCACGGCGGCATCCACGTCGACAAGGCGCAGACGGTGCTGATCTCCGGTATCGCCGGCCTGATCACCTACATGATCGTCGGCGGTCTCTCCGGCTACTTCGAGGACAAGCTGGAGGAAGAGGAGGAGCGCGAGCACGAGCAGGAGGAAGCGGCCGTCCGCAGCGGCAAGCAGAAGCCCGCGATCGTCCTGGCCGGCCAGGCCGCGTTCTTCATGTTCCTCTACCTGGAGGTCCTGGACGCGTCCTTCTCCTTCGACGGCGTGATCGGCGCCTTCGCCGTCACCAACGACATCGTCCTGATGGCCCTCGGCCTCGGCATCGGCGCGATGTACGTCCGTTCGCTGACCGTCTACCTGGTCCGCCAGGGCACGCTGGACGACTACGTCTACCTGGAGCACGGCGCCCACTACGCCATCGGCGCCCTCGCCGTGGTCCTCCTGATCACCATCCAGTACGAGATCCACGAGGTCATCACCGGCTCCATCGGTGTCCTGCTGATCCTGGCGTCCTTCCTCTCCTCCGTCCGCCGCAACCGGGCCCTGGCCGCCGCCGGCGGCGAGGGCAGCGGCAGCAAGGCCGAAGTGTCCTCCGGGGTGTGACACCCCGGCTGGTGAGGAACGCTCTGAACGGGGCGGCCGACACGGTCGGCCGCCCCGTCGGCGTGATGACGGGTACCTGGGGGCGGGAATGGGTTTCTTCGACGGACTGCTCGGCGGGCGCGCCGCCGATTTCGACTCGGGCAACGCGGGCACCAACGCCATCGAGCTGACCAGGCGGCACCCGACGGTGTCCCTGACCAAGCAGGGCGCGGCCACCGGAAACCTGCGCGTCAACCTCACCTGGCGGATGCGGACCTCCGACTTCGGCTCGGGCCCCCGCACCAGCCTGCTGCGCCACCCCTTCCGGGCACTGAAGCCACCGGAGATCCAGGGACACGGCCAGAGCATGGTCAACGTCGACCTGGACCTCGGCTGCCTGTACGAACTCGCCGACGGCACCAAGGGCGTCGTCCAGCCCCTCGGCGGCTACCTCGGCGACGTCAACGCACCGCCGTACATCAAACTCAGCGGCGACGACCGGTTCGGTTCCGGTTCCGGCGAGACGATGTACGTCAACCTCGACCACCGCGAGGAGATCAGACGGCTGCTGGTCTTCGTCTACATCTACGACCAGACGCCCGCCTTCGACCGCACCCACGCCGTCGTCACCCTCTACCCCGGCAACGGCCCCCGTATCGAGATCGGCCTGGACGAACGCCACCCCCAGGCCCGCTCCTGCGCCGTCGTCCTGCTGGAGAACGTCAAGGACGAGCTGATCGTCCGCCGCGAGGTCAAGTTCGTCTACGGCTTCCAGGGAGAACTGGACCGCCTCTACGGCTGGGGCCTCCAGTGGGGCAGGGGCTACAAGGCGAAGGCGGACAGGTAAACGCCCCGTCAGGGGCGCGGGGAACCGCGCGAGGAACCACGGCCGGCCCGCAGCCGCCGTACGACCGAAGCCCCCCGAGCTCGCAGGCGGCCCTACCGCCCGATGAACTGAGGCCCTTGCGGCGGCATCCGGAAGTACCCGTCCCCCGCCGGAGCCGCCGGCACCGGCTGCGGATACCCGTACGCCGGAACCGCCGGAGGCAACGTCGGCGGTTCCTCCGCCGCCGCCTCCGACTCGTCCACCGAGATACCGAAGTCCGTCGCGAGCCCCTTCAGCCCATTGGAGTAGCCCTCGCCCAGCGCCCGGAACTTCCAGCCCTCCCCGCGCCGGTACAGCTCACCGCAGATCAGCGCCGTCTCGGACCCGGTCTCCGGCTTGATCTCGAACCGGGCCAGCGGTTCCCCGTCGGCGGTCCCCGCGTCGTACAGCAGGATGCCCAGCGCCGGCACCTGGTCGAAGGTGACCCCGTCGGCGGAGGCGACCAGCAGTATCCGGTGGATGCCCGGCTCGACCCCGGTCAGGTCTGTCTGGATCGCGTCGGTCAGCCCCTCGGCGACCTGCTTCTTGCCCAGCCGCCACACCGTCCCCGAGGGGTGCCGGGGCTGGTTGTAGAAGACGAAGTCCTCGTCGGAGCGCACACGGCCGTCGGCGCCCAGCAGCAGCGCCGACACATCCACGTCCGGGACGTGCCGCCCGGGCGTCCAGCGCAGTACGGCGCGTACCGTGGTGGCCTCCAGCGGGACGTTCGACCCCTTCAGCATCGCGTGCGTCATGCGGTCATCCTGCCCTCTCGGTCCTGGTCACGACAATGTGGGGGGCCGTGGTGCCGACATGGGGGAGTTACCGGAAATTCATGGCCGCAGGGAACCTCCGACATGGGTCCCTACGTACTATTACCGGCCACCCTTTACGGAACCCAGAGGTTTGGCCGTAGCTCAAAGGGAGTCCTATGCGTCATTTCGGGCATGTCGCCCCCGAGGTGCGGAAGCGCCTCTTCTTCCAGGAGCCGTGTGCGTTCACCGCCGACTCCCCGGCCAGACTGCTCTCCGCGGCCCTGGGCGCCACGCTGTACAGCCCGGCGACGCGGCCCCGGCTCGCGGACGACATCCTCAAGCAGGCCGGCAACGGCGTGGTCTCGATGGTGCTGTGCCTGGAGGACTCCATCGACGACGCTGACGTGGTGGCGGGCGAGGAGAACCTCGTCCGGCAGTTCGCCGGCCTCGCCGCCCGGTCCGGGGCGGAGCCGCCGCTGCTCTTCATCCGGGTGCGCACCCCCGAGCAGATACCGGACCTGGTCCGCCGCCTCGGCCCGGCCGGACGCCTGCTGTCCGGGTTCGTGCTGCCCAAGTTCACCGAGGAACGCGGCATCCCCTTCCTGGAGGCCCTGACGGCGGCGGAGCACGCGGGCGGCCGGCGGCTGTTCGCCATGCCGGTCCTGGAGTCCCCCGAACTGCTGTACCGCGAGTCGCGCATGGAGACGCTGGAGGGCGTCTTCCGCGTGGTCGACAAGTACCGCGACCGGGTGCTGGCCCTGCGCCTCGGCGTCACCGACTTCTGCTCCTCCTACGGCCTGCGCCGGGCCCCGGACATGACCGCCTACGACGTCCAGATAGTCGCCTCCGTGATCGCGGACGTCGTGAACATGCTCGGCCGGGCCGACGGCACCGGCTTCACCGTCACCGGGCCGGTCTGGGAGTACTTCCGCGCCTCCGAGCGCATGTTCAAGCCGCAGCTGCGGCAGAGCCCCTTCCTCCAGGTGCAGGCCGCCGAGCTGCGCGAGAGGCTGATCGCCCACGCCATGGACGGGCTGCTGCGGGAGATCTCCCTGGACCAGGCCAACGGTCTGCTCGGCAAGACCTGCATCCACCCCTCCCACGTCCTGCCCGTGCACGCGCTCTCCGTGGTCAGTCACGAGGAGTTCAGTGACGCCCAGGACATCCTGCGCCCGGAACGCGGCGGCGGGGGTGTACTGCGGTCGGCCTATACGAACAAGATGAACGAGGTGAAGCCGCACCGCGCCTGGGCCGAGCGGACCCTGCTGCGCGCCGAGGCGTTCGGTGTCGCCCACGAGGACGTCGGCTTCGTGGAACTGCTCGCCGCCGGCATACCCGGCTGAACCTTTCGCCACCTCACCAAGGAACGCATGAAGAACGCAGTGAACGACGGGGTCTGGTCCGGCAGCTGGGTCGCCGAGCGACTCGGGGTCCGGCTCGTGGGCGACGACGGGCTGCCGGCCCTGCTCGGGCTCGCGCTGCGCCGCAACCCCAAGCGGGCCCACCTGCTCGTCTCCAACGTCCTCGGCAAGCACGTCCCGCAGTCGCCGTCCGTGGTCTACGACCATGGCCTGCGCCTGGGCCGCCGGGTCGCCGCGCTGCTCGGCACCGAGGCGACGGACGCGGTCGTCCTCGGGTACGCCGAGACCGCGACCGGGCTGGGGCACTCGGTGGCGGACGGGCTCGGTTCCGTGCCGTACCTGCACTCCACGCGGCGGCCGGTACGCGGGGTCGCCCCCGCGGGCGGGTTCGAGGAGTCGCACTCCCACGCCACGTCGCATCTGCTGCTCCCGGAAGACCCGGAGCTGCTGGCCGGGCGGGGGCCGCTGGTGCTGGTGGACGACGAGTTCTCCACCGGCAACACCGTGCTGAACACCATCCGTGACCTGCATCAGCGGTATCCGCGGCGTCGGTATGTGGTGGTGGCCGTGGTGGACATGCGGTCGGCCGAGGACGCGGCCCGGCTGGAACGGTTCGCCGGGGACATCGGGGCGCGGGTGGATGTGATCGCTCTCGCTTCCGGGGTCGTGGAGCTGCCGGAAGGGGTGCTGGAGAAGGGGCAGCGGCTGGTCGCGGAATGTGAGGCCGCCGGGTGCGGGTCCGATGTGGCTGGTCGCGCCCACGCGGCGGAGCGGCATGATGTCCCGCCCCGCGCCCCTGTCGGGGCGCCTCGGCCGGACCACGTCGTGAAAGTCGACCTGCACTGGCCCCCCGGTCTCCCCGACGGCGCCCGCCACGGGTTCACCCCCGCCCACCGCGCCCGCCTCGAAGCAGCGCTGCCCGCCATGGCCGCCCGGATACGGGACGCCCTGCCCGCCGGCGCGCGCCGGGTGCTCGTGCTCGGGTTCGAGGAGCTGATGTACGTGCCGCTGCGGCTCGCCCGGGAGCTGGAGCGCGGCACGGACGCCGAGGTGCGGTTCTCCACCACCAGCCGGTCGCCCGTGCTCGCGGTGGACGACCCGGGGTACGCGATCCGTACCCGCCTGGTCTTCCCCGCCCACGACGACCCGGCGGACGGGCCCGGCGAGCGCTACGCCTACAACGTGGCCGGCGGCGGCTTCGACGCCGTCGTGGCCGTGGTCGACTCCGTCGCCGACACCCCCGCCCTGCACGCGCCGGACGGCCTGCCGGCCCGGCTCGCCGAGCACGTTCCGCATGTTCTGCTGGCGGTCGTACCGTCGTACGTCCCGCACGTTCCCGAAAGGCCGGCCATGCTGCCCGAGCCCCTCCGCGGCCCCGCGTTCTCCTCGTACGCGCCCGAGGAGGTCGGCTGGCTGCTCCAGGACCTGTCCGACGTGCCGCTGGAGGCGCCGACCGAGGAGCGGGAGGAGGCCGTCCAGAGCGGCGGCGCGCACTACGCCGAGTCGTTGCCGGTGGAGTACCAGCCCAGCGAGCGGTACCAGGAGCTGTTCCACGCGGCCCTGGAGGCGTCGGCGGCCCGGCTGGCGCGGGCGGTGGGCGTGGTCACCGAGACGGTGCTCGCCGAGCGCTCACCCCGCCCGGTGCTGGTCTCCCTGGCCCGCGCGGGCACCCCGGTGGGCATTCTGATGCGCCGCTGGGCGCGGTTCCGGCACGGGCTGGACCTGCCGCACTACGCCGTGTCGATCGTGCGCGGCCGGGGCATCGACACCAACGCGCTGCGCTGGCTCGCCGCCCACCACGACCCCCGGGACGTCGTCTTCGTGGACGGCTGGACCGGCAAGGGCGCCATCACCCGGGAACTCGCGCAGGCCGTGGAGGAGTTCGAGGAGAAGGAGGGCGTCACCGGGTTCGACCCGGAGATCGCCGTCCTCGCCGACCCCGGCTCCTGCGTGCGGACGTACGGCACCCGGGACGACTTCCTCATCCCCTCCGCCTGCCTCAACTCCACCGTGTCCGGGCTGGTCTCGCGCACGGTGCTGCGCGCGGACCTGGTCGGCCCGGACGACTACCACGGCGCGAAGTTCTACCGCGAACTGGCCGCCGCCGACGTCTCCGTGGCCTTCCTCGACGCCGTCTCCGCCCGCTTCGAGGAGGTCGCCGCCACCGTGACCGGCGCGGTCGGGGAACTGCTCGCCACCGACCGCACCCCGACCTGGGCGGGCTGGCGGGCGGTCGAGCGGATCTGCGAGGAGTACGGCATCCACGACGTGAACCTCGTCAAGCCGGGCGTCGGCGAGACCACCCGGGTGCTGCTGCGCCGGGTGCCGTGGAAGATCCTGGCCCGCGCGGGCGCCGGCACCGACCTGGCCCACGTCCGCCTGCTCGCCGAGCAGCGGGGCGTGCCGGTGGAGGAGGTCGGCGAGCTGCCGTACAGCTGCGTCGGGCTGATCCACCCCAAGTACACACGCGGTGCCACGGGCGCCGACGGAAAGGCGGTGCACGTCTGATGCCGGTGCTGGTGGCGAGCGACCTCGACCGCACGCTGATCTACTCCTCGGCGGCCCTCGCGCTGACCATGCCGGACGCCCGGGCGCCCCGGCTGCTGTGCGTGGAGGTGCACGAGGCGAGGCCGCTGTCCTTCATGACGGAGACGGCGGCCGGGCTGCTGGCGGACCTCGGCGACGCGGCCGTGTTCGTACCGACGACGACCCGGACGCGCAAGCAGTACCAGCGCATCAACCTGCCCGGCCCGCCGCCCGGGTACGCGATCTGCGCCAACGGGGGCCATCTGCTGGTCGACGGGGTCACCGACGCCGACTGGCACGCGCGCGTGCTGGCGCGGCTCGCCGACGAGTGCGCGCCGCTGGCGGAGGTCCGCGAGCATCTGCTGCGCTCGGCCGACCCGGTGTGGGTGCGCAAGCACCGGGTCGCCGAGGACCTGTTCGCCTACCTGGTGGTGGAGCGCGAGCTGCTGCCCGAGGAGTGGGTGAAGGAGCTGGCGGTGTGGGCGGAGAACCGGGGCTGGACCGTCTCGCTCCAGGGCCGCAAGATCTACGCCGTGCCCAAGCCGCTCACCAAGAGCGCGGCCGTCCGCGAGGTCGCCCGCCGCACCGGCGCGGAGCTGACCCTGGCCGCCGGCGACTCCCTTCTGGACGCCGACCTCCTGCTGGCGGCCGACCGGGGCTGGCGCCCGGGCCACGGAGAACTGGCGGACGCGGACTGGACGGCCCCTCAGGTCACCGCCCTGCCGGAGCGAGGCGTACTGGCAGGGGAGCGGATCCTGCGGGAGTTCTTGAGAACGGCCGGACAGCCCACCTGAGGGACGCGGGGAACTGCGCGAAGTACCACGGCGGCGCCGCACTCGCCCGACGGCACAGCGCGGCACCCCGGTAGGCGTGGGGCGACTACCCGCAGCACCCTCCACCGCAGCACCCGCCGCCCCCGCCGCCCTGCGGAGCAGACGCACCGGAGACGCCGCCCACAGCCACCGTGGACAAAAGCTTCACCGTGTCGTCATGCCCCGCGGGGCACGTCGCGGGGTCGGCGGACTCCGCCATAGGACGGTTGAGTTCGAACGTGTCGCCGCAGCTCCGGCAGCGGTACTCGTAACGAGGCATGGGCCCAGGTTAGCCGTCAGGGGGGTGCCGGGGGCAGCTCGTTTGTTCCACGAGTGTTGCCATCCGTGCGGCATATGTGCAGGGCATTCGAAAACGTTACTGATAATTTGTGAACGCCGTGGCGAGGATGCTCAGCTCACCCGCGCGAGCGAGACCGAGTGCGGAGGGAGACGCAGGCGTGACCGATGCGTCGCAGGGGGAGGACGGCCCCATGGGGGGTGGCCGTGGCGACAAGCCCCGAGAGGCCGACGAGACCCTGCATCTGAGAGTCGACGCCCTCAGGGCGGACGAAACGATGCAGCTGCGCGTCCCCACGTCGTCGGAGCGGCCCGCGTCATCGGAGCGGTCCACGCCGGCGGAGCGGTCCGCGCCGGCCGGCGGCCGGGCCGAGCGCCGGCGCGGCGCGCGCTCCGCCGGCCGGGAGCGCTCGCGCAGGCGCCTGCTCGGTCCGCTCGCCCCCTACGCGCGCCGCCTGAAGCCCGTCTACCCGCGCCCCGGCCGCACCGGCTGGCGTCGCTGGATACCCTCCTGGCGCCAGTGGATCGGCGCCGTCCTGACCTCGTTCGGCCTGCTCGGCGCGTTCCTGGTCACCGCGTACGCGATGACGGACATACCGCACGACATCAACTCGTACGCCACCCAGCAGGACAACGTCTACTTCTGGTCCGACGGCACGCCCATGGCCCGCACGGGCTGGGTGCAGCGGCAGGCGATGCCGCTGGAGGACATCCCGCAGGACGTGCGCTGGGCGGTGCTCGCGGCGGAGAACGAGAGTTTCTACTCGGACCCGGGCATATCCCTCAAAGGCATCAGCCGGGCCCTGTTCCGCACGGTGGGCGCGGGGGACACCGAGGGCGGGTCCACCATTACCCAGCAGTATGTGAAAAACGTTTACCTGACCCAGAATCAGACGGTCAGCCGTAAATTCACCGAGGCGATGATCGCCCTCAAGCTCGACAACAAGATGAGCAAGGACGAGATCCTGGAGGGCTATCTCAACACCAGCTGGTTCGGCCGCGGCACCTACGGCATCCAGCGCGCCGCCCAGGCCTACTACGGCAAGGACGTCGACAAGCTCGACGTCTCCGAGGCGGCGATGCTCGCCTCGCTGCTCAAGGGCGCCGGTCTGTACGACCCCACGCTCGGCAAGGCCAACCACGCGCGGGCGGTGGAGCGCTGGTCCTGGATCCTGGACCGGATGGTCGAGATCGGCAAGCTGTCGAAGCAGGAGCGGGCGAAGTACACCGAGTTCCCCGAGCCGCTGAAGACCAACCCGCTGTACGACACCGGAGAGCAGAGCGACTACCTGGTGGAGCTGGCGTCGCAGTACGCCAGGAAAGCGGCCCGTCTGACGGACAAGCAGTTCGATCTGGGCGGCTACCAGATCTACACCACCTTCGACCGCAAGCGGGAGAAGGCCCTCACCGACGCCGTCACCAAGGCGCGGGAGGAGGCGCGGAACGAGACCCCGGAGGCGGCGGAGGACGGCCACTACGGCGCCGCCTCGGTCGCCGCGGACGGCCGGGTCCTCGCCGTCTACGGCGGCCCGGACCACCGCAAGCAGGGCTACAACGAGTCCAACGCCACCACGGTCCCGGCCGGTACCGCGTTCCTGCCGTTCGTCTACGCCGCCGGACTCGAACACGGTGTGCACAAGACGCGCAGCGGCCCCGCCACCCCCGTCGGCCCGGACAGCGTCTACGACGGTGACGACGGTGTGCCCGTCACCACGCCCGAGGGACCGTACTGGGACCGCAGCGGCAAGAAGGTCGCCGCGCACAACGACGGCGGCAGATCGTACGGGAAGATCACGCTGCGCGAGGCGCTCGCCAAGTCGGTGAACACCCCGTTCATGCAGCTCGGCATGGACGCCGGACTGGACAAGGTGCGCGACACCGCCGTGGCCGCCGGGCTGCTGCGCTCCAGCATGGGCCCCCAGGTGCCCGCGCTGTCGCTGGGCACCTCCACGCCCAGCGCGATCCGGATGGCGAACGGCTACGCCACCTTCGCGGCCGGCGGCAACCACACCGAGCCGTACTCGGTGCGCCGGATCACCCGCAACGGCGCCCCGGTCGCGCTGAGCACCCCGCGTCCGAAGCGGGCGGTCGGCGCGCGGGTGGCCGAGCAGGTCACCGAGGCACTCGCCGACTCCTTCCGCACCGCCCACCCCGACGCGGCGGCCGGCCGCGCCGGGGTGGGCGGGAAGGCCGGCGGCACCGACAAGGACACCGCCGCCTGGTACGTCGGCACGGCCGACTCCGTGTCCACCGCGATCGTCGTCTACCGGATCGACCTGGCCAAGTCCCTGGAGCCACTGCCGCTCAAGGGCCTGGCCGGGCCCGCCCACAGCGTCCCGTACGCCCTCTGGTCGGCCGCGACGGGCCTCGGCTGAGCCGGGAAGACCCGTCCTCCCTCCCCTTCCGCAGAATGAGCCGCGCATGCCCCGCAAGATGTCGTCGTCAGGCCGCCGTCGAGCCCCCCGCCGCCGCGGTGCGCCCCGTGCCACCCGCCCCCAGGTCCTGACACTGGCCGCGCTCCTCGTCGTGGCCTCGCTGGTGGCCGGGTTCCTGGCGCTGTCCGGTACGGACAGCGACAGCACACCGGCCGCCGCGACCGGCAGGAAGCCCGCACCGAGCACGCCCCCCAAGCCCTCTCCGAGCCCGTCCTGGGACGGCAAGGTCAAGGTCCTGGGGGACGGCTCGACCTCCTACACCGGACCGCAGAAGGGCCGGTTGAAGCCGGTGCCGCTCAAGCCCGGCGAGAAGCCGCCGCAGTTCGTGGTCTTCTCCTGGGACGGCGCGCTGGAGGGCGGCGACCACCTGTTCTCGCACTACCGGGAGCTGGCGAAGGAGTACGACGCGCACATGACCTTCTTCCTCACCGGCATCTACCTGCTGCCCAAGAGCAAGAAGGCGCAGTACCAGGGCCCCCTGCACTCCCCGGGGGACGCCGCGATCGACTACGCCACCGACGACCACATCCGCACCACCGTGCAGGAGCTGGCCAAGGCCTACCGGGACGGCAACGAGATCGGCACCCACTTCAACGGCCACTTCTGCGGCGCCAAGGGCGGCGGCGACTGGAGCGTGGCGCAGTGGAAGAGCGAGATCGACCAGTTCTACAAGTTCGTCGAGCACTGGAAGACCAACACCGGCTTCACCGATCTGCCCCCGCTCCCCTTCGACTTCAGGCGGGAGGTCGCCGGCGGCCGGGCGCCCTGCCTGGAGGGCCAGCCGAACCTGCTGAAGGCCGTCAAGAGCTACGGCTGGCGCTACGACGCCAGCTCCCCGGGCGACTTCCAGATATGGCCCGCGAAGAAGAACGGCATCTGGGACTTCCCGCTGCAGATGCTGCCGTACGAGGACGGCAAGTACCAGGGCCTGTCCATGGACTTCAACTTCCTCTACAACCAGTCCGACGGCGAGACCCAGGGCGATCCGGCCAAGTTCCCCGAGTGGGAGAAGCGCACCGTGGACTCCTACATGGCCGGCTTCAACCGCGTCTACTACGGCAGCCGGGCGCCGCTGTTCATCGGCAACCACTTCGAGGACTGGAACGGCGGCATCTACATGAGGGCCGTCGACCAGGTGGTCAAGAACGTGTGCACCAAGGAGGGCGTCAAGTGCGTCTCCTTCAAGGAGCTGGCGGACTGGCTCGACGTGCAGAAGCCGCAGACCCTGGCCGCCCTGCGCGGGCTCGACCCGGCCCAGTCGCCGGACTGGTCGGCGGTCGTCAAGTAACCGGTCAGCACGGCTGGTTCCGCTTGTGCTCCCCTCTTCACAACCGGTGTACCGGCCATGCGAAGATGCCCCTCGCCCGGTAGGTGTACCGGCGTAGAGGGGAACATCATTGAAATCCAGAAGACTGAGCCGTAGGCGGCGCCGTACGGCCATAGTGACCGCCGCGGCCGCCTCGGTGGTCGCCGGCGTGGCCCTGGTGCCCAACTGGAGCGCGGGCGCGGCGGTGACCGACGACCCGACGGTGGACGCGGCCACCAAGGCGACCTTCCAGCGGCTGGCCGACGCGGTCTTCACCGACCGTACGCAGGCCCTGGTGGAAGGCGCCGGAACGAAGGAGACCCGGCACACGGCCGGCTTCTCCGGTTCCGTGAGCCTGTCCGGCGGACAGACGCGGGAGCAGACGTCGGCGCTGAAGGAGCTGCGCGACCGCCGCGGCCGGCTCGCCCGGCTGGGCGAGACGTACCGCGCGGGCAGCACCCAGGTCCGGCTCGACGCGACGCAGGTGAAGGGCCGCAAGGCGAAGGTCGCGGTCACCGAGACCACGACGCTGACCTACGGCAGGACCACCGCGAAGAGCCCGCAGTCGACCGGCTTCCAGGCCCACCACGAGCTGACCTTCACGGCCGACCGGCACGGGAACTGGCGGCTCACCGGCATCCGCGACACCGACGACGGCTACCTCGCCGTGAACCAGGTCGCCGCGCCGGACGTGGCCGAGGAGCAGAGCGCGGCCGAGGACGACGGTCCGCCGAGCGCGGTCCGCGCCGCCACCACCCGCCCGGCCCCGGCCAAGGCGAAGAACTTCTCCGCGAGCGGCTACGACTACAAGGCCATGGTCGCCTACGCGCAGAAGTACTGGAGCAAGTACAACCCGGCCTACCCGAACTTCAACGGGCAGGGCGCCGGCGGTGACTGCACCAACTTCGTCAGCCAGGCCCTGAAGGCGGGCGGCTGGAAGCACGTGCCCGGGTACACGTACGACTTCCACAAGTGGTTCGGCAACTCCGAGATCCAGTCGGACTCTTTCGTCGGCGTCAACGAGTGGTCCTGGTTCGCCCTGTCGTCCAAGCGGGTCACCAGCCTCGCCAACGTCTACCAGATGGACCTCGGCGACGTGCTCCAGATGGACTTCAACCGGGACGGGTCCAAGGACCACACGATGATCGTCACCTCCCGGGACCGCCGGGGCGTGCCGTACGTGACGTACCACTCGACCAACACCTACAACCGGTCGGTGGCCAGCCTCGTCGCCTCGTACCCGAACGCGGCGTTCTACGCCTACCGGACCTGATCCGGTCCCTGCCGCGGGCCCTGCCGCCGGTCGCCCTCCTCCTGCTCGTGCCGCATCCGCTGCTCCTGCGAGGAGGGCTCGGGGTGGCGGGCCCGCCAGTAGGGGTTGTCGTGCGGCAGCGCGTGCCCGACCCGGCCGTACATGCCGAAGGTCATCAGCAGCAGGCCCACGGCGAAGCTGAAGTACACGTTCTGGATCTTGAACGCCAGGAAGTTGTTCGGGGTGTCCAGCAGGCCGAGGAACAGGAAGCCGTTCAGCAGGAACAGCACGCCGAGGACCATGTTCAGGGTGGACGCGAAGTTCCCGCCGATGGCCGCGCCCACCAGCAGCAGCAGACCGATGCAGATCGACAGCACGCTGAGCGCGCCGTTGGTGTTCAGCCCGGCGACCTGGTTGCCGCCCGTGCTGAAGAAGCCGATCTGGTCCAGCAGGCCGAGAATGCCGAAGGCGACCAGGAACGCGCCGATCAGACCCGCCCCGGCCCGGTAGACCCGGTTGAGCCGGTGGTCCACGGGCAGGTGGTCGTCCAGCCGGATCCGCCGGCGTTCCCGGGCGTTCTTCGAATGCACCGCGTGTGTGGCCATGTCCGCCTCCTCGGGCGCTAGCGGAGGCCATCCGTCCGCTTCTCAATATCCGCCCGCCCCGCCCGCCCGGCAACACGCCGGCTCCGTCCCCCCGGCGACCGGCTGAGGAACGCCGCGCGGCGGCCGTCGGCGGTCCGTGCGGTTCAGTGTCCGGCGCCGCGCTCCTCGCGGATGAGTGCCACCACCCGCGCCACGCTCCGCCGCACCGCGTCCGTCTCGCCCAGGAAGTGCCAGTAGTCCGGGTGCCGCTCCGCCAGCGTGCCGATCGCCCGCTCCAGCCGGGCCACCGCGTCGTCCAGCGGCCGGGCGTGCCGGGGGTCGGGCGTCGTACGGCCCGCCATCGCCAGCCGCTGGGCGTCCCGGATCGCGAACCGGGTCCGCTCGATCTCCTCCTGCGGGTCCTTCTGCACGGCGTTCAGCCGGGCCAGCCGGTCGCCGGCGGCCGACACCGCCTCGTCGGTGGCGTTCAGCAGCGCCCGCACGGTCGACAGCAGCGCGGTGGCGTCCGCCCACCGCTGGGCGTCCCGCGCCGCCCGCGCCTCGGTCAGCTTCAGCTCGGCCTGCCGTACGTTCTCGGCCACCACCGCGGGCACCTGCTGGAGGTCCTGCCAGCAGGCGGCGGTGAACCGGCGGCGCAACTCGCTCAGCACCGGTTCCACCTGCTCGGCCCGGGTGGTCAGCGCCTGCGCGCGGGTGCGCAGGGACACCAGCCGGTGGTCGATCTCGGCCGCCCGCTCGGGCAGCCGCTCGGCCTCGGCCCGGATCGCCCCGGCCTCCCGCTGCACCCGCTCGGCCCGCTCCAGCGTGGCGTCCACCCCGTGCTGCCCGGCACCCTGGTTCAGCCGGGTCAGCTCCGGGGCCAGCGCCGCGAGCCGCGCCGCCAGGTCGTCGGCCCGCAGCCGCTTCGCGCGTACGGCGTCCAGGGCGTTGCTCGCGGCCAGCAGCGACTGCCGGGCCCGCTCCACGGCGGGTGCCAGCCGGGCCAGCCGGGTCTCCGCCTTGTCCAGCAGCGGCCCGAGCGAGCGGCCGAACTCCTCCAGCTCCCGCCGAACCCGCAGCAGTTCGTCCCGGGCCGCGGTCAGCTCGGTGCGCGCCCGGGCGGCCGGGCCGGCCTCCAGGCCGTCCCGGTCCAGGTCGTGGGCGTCGACGGCCTCGATGTACTGCCGGCTGGCCTCGTCGACGCGGTGTCCGAGCGCCGCGAAGTCCGTGACGGCGCGGCGGGCGGCGGGGGAGTCGTCCACCGCCGCGATGGTCTCGACCGAGATCCTGAGGTCCCGCTGGGCGGTGTCGAGTTCGTAGAAGGCCGTCGCGGCGGCGTCCTTGGCGGCCTGGGCCTCGGCGCGCTGGCTCTCGGCCCGCCCGCCGAACCAGCGCCGGGTGCCCCCGCCGGCGAACGCGGCGGCCAGCAGCGGCGCGGCCAGCACCGGCAGGCTCAGCAGGGCGAGGGTGTCCCGGACGGCACGGCGGCCACGCCGGGCCCGGGCGGTGGACGGCGGCGGGTACGGCGGTGTCGCTGGCGTGCCCGGTGTCGCCGTCACATGCCTCTCCCGTGTGGTGATTCGCCCTGGGTGGTGTCATTCTCCCACCCGGTGAAGACGAACACACGGGCCGGTCAGTTCGCTCCGGGCGCGTGACGTTCCCGTCTGTTTGCGGTGCGGCCCGCCGGGCGATGTAGGCTGTCGACCTGTCCGGGTGCGTAGCTCAGGGGTAGAGCGCCTGCCTTACAAGCAGGATGTCGGCGGTTCGAAACCGTCCGCGCCCACGGATACGGCCCCTCGGAGAATCCTCCGGGGGGCCGTTTCGTTTTCCCTATTCCTCCGCGCGCTCCTCGTGGACGTGCTTCAGGCAGGTGCGGGCGTCCATCCGGTCCGCCGCCGGGACGTCCGTCCAGAACCGGTGGGTGCTGACGAAGACCGCCAGTTCGTGCTCGCGTCGCCGCAACTTCTCCACCTGGGCCTGTTCGTCCTCCGACCAGCCGGGGGAGGCGGGCCGCTCCACCTTGCGCCAGCCGTTGTCGTCGCTGAAGCCGTCCATCGGCTCGACCGACCAGGGCAGCCGCTTGAGCAGAGCCGACAGCTCTGCCCGGACCTGATGCAGCTCCTCCTGGCCGGCGAGGAGGTCACTGGGGAATTCATAGGTCGTAGCCACGCGGCAATGCTACGCCTGTTCGATTTACTGAAGCGAGGTCGGACAGGCGGTACGGGTGAGGTTTCAGCCGCACGAGTGACCGGCGGTCAGTATGGCTGGCCGACCGTCGGTCGACAGCTCGACTGACCGGCGGTCAGTGTCCCGCCTCGCGCAGCTCCCGCACCAGCCGCCGCGCCACCGGCACCGGCACACCGTGCCGCTCCGCCGCCCTCAGCAGGGCGCCGCCGATGGCGTCCAGCTCCAGCGGGCGGCCGGCCTCGGCGTCGCGCTGCATGGACGACTTCGCGGCGGGCGGGAAGGCGTCGTACCGGGCCAGGGCCCGCGCCGGATCGGCGGGGGCGCCGCAGGCCCGGCCGACCGCGGCCGTCTCGGCGACCAGCGCCTCCAGCTCGGCGCGGTGCCGGGTGCGGGCGGTGCCGAGGGGGACGCCGTACCGGGTGGTGAGCAGGGCGAACGGGGCGAGGAAGGCCATCTTGGCCCACAGCGCCGCCGTCTCGTCCCCGGCCACGCGGGCGGTCGTGCCACAGTCCGCGAGCAGGGCGGCCAGCGCCTCCAGCCGGGCGCGGGGCACGGTGTCCCCGGCCAGGTCGATCTCCGTGAACGGGCTGCCGTGTTCGATCACGCCCGGCGCGACCCGGGTGGACTCCACGCGGATCACGCCCGGGGCGACCCGGTCGGGCCGGTAGCGCGCCCGCAGGAGCGCGGGGTGTTCGACGCCGTTCAGGAGCGGCACGAGCGGGGCGTCGCCGAGGGCGGCGGGCGGGACCCGGGTGAGGGCGGCGTCGAGCGCCGTGTGCTTGACGGTGATCAGACAGGCGTCCACCGGTGCGCGCAGTTCGGTGTCCGCGTCGACGGCGGTCGTGAAGTCGCCGAACTGCGGGCTGCGGACGGTGATGCCGTCGCGGCGTAGATTTTCGGCCGTTTCCGCACCGGCGAGGCAGACCACGCGATGGCCGGAACGGGACAGCAGGGCGGCGAGCAGGCCGCCGGTGCCGCCGGGGCCGAGGACGGCCACGGTGAGCGGATGCGTCATGGAATTGTTCCCTTCGACGGTCGGCCCCGGGAGTCGGTGGCCGCCTTCGCGGCGATCATCGCAGGGCCCGGCGCGCGGCGCGAGACTGGGGACATGTGCCGGAGCATCAAGACGCTGCGCCCGCCCGTGCTGCCTGGTGAGGCCACGGACGACGACATCCGCGCGGCCGCGTTGCAGTACGTCCGAAAGGTTTCGGGTTTCAGGGTCCCCGCCGCCCACAACCGCGAGGCCTTCGACGCGGCGGTGGACGCCGTCGCCCGCGCCACGGCGGAACTCCTGGGCGCGCTGGAGGTGCGGGGACGGGCGGGGCCCCGGTGAGTACGGCCGGTGACAGGTAGGGCGCAAGAGGCTGATGGGACCTGGATCGTTGGCCTGATGTTGAACTTGCAAGTACTGATTAGGTGCACCTAACCTTGGCTCGATTCGGTTCCCCCTCCCCACGACCGGCCTCGTCCCCGGCCGGCCCGACAGAACACCGAAGAGGAGTCATCCCCACATGTCCGCACGCCTCAATTCCGCTCAGCCCTACGCCCTCGGGCTCTTCCGCATCGTCGTCGGCCTGCTCTTCGCCGTGCACGGCGCCGCCTCCCTGTTCGGCGTCCTCGGCGGCGCCGCCGGCACCAACGGCGGCACCGTCGCGGCCGGCACCTGGCCCGGCTGGTACGCGGCCGTGATCCAGCTCGTCGCCGGCGCCCTCGTCCTGCTCGGCCTCGGCACCCGCGGCGCCGCGCTGATCGCCTCCGGCTCGATGGCCTACGCCTACTTCGACGTCCACCAGTCGGCCGCGCTGTGGCCGATACAGAACGGCGGCGAGCTGTCGGTGCTGTTCTGCTGGTCGTTCCTGCTGCTGGTCTTCACCGGCTCCGGCGCCTTCGGTCTGGACCGCCTCTTCGCCCGGCGCCCGGCACGGGAGAGCGGCACGACGGCCGAGAAGGCCCCGGTGGCGGTCTGACCCCGGACGACGTACGGGCGGCCGGTGACCTCGGGTGACCGGCCGCCCGCCTGTGAACAGCGCTCACGAACGCCCGTGAACGCCCCGTGATCGACTCACGAACCCCCCGCGAACCTCCTGTCACACCCCCCCGCGTACGCTGTACAGCTGTCAACGGGGGAATGTCAGGAGTCGTCGTGTGGGAAAGCGTGGGGTCGCTGGCGGCCGGGCCATGGATCTACGCCGTGGTGGCCGTCTCGGTGCTGCTTGACGTGTTCCTGCCGGTGCTGCCCAGCGGAGTGCTGGTCATCACGGCGGGTACGGCGGCGGCGGCGGGCACCGGCGCGGCCGGTCAGGTCGCGCACGAGGTGCCGGACATCCTGGCCCTGATCCTGTCCGCCGCGACGGCCTCGGTCCTCGGCGACCTGGTGGCCTACCGCCTCGCCTGGCGCGGCGGCGAGCGGCTGGACCGGGCGATAGCCCGCTCCCGCAGGCTCACCTCCGCGCAGGAACGTCTCGGTGACGCCCTCGCCCGCGGCGGCGGCGCGCTGGTCGTCCTGGCCCGCTTCGCCCCCGCCGGCCGCTCGGTCGTCTCCTTCTGCGCGGGCGCCGCCCACCGCCGCGCCCGCGACTTCCTGCCCTGGTCCGCCCTGGCGGGCCTGTCCTGGGCCGCGTACAGCGTGGCCCTCGGTTACTACGGCGCCCAGTGGCTGGGCGCGACCTGGCTCGCCACGGGAGTGTCGGTGGCGGCGCTGTTCGGCGCGGGCGCGGCGGCGGGTTTCCTGATGCGTCCCCGAAGGGGCGCGGGCAACGACGCGATCGGCCACCCCGACCCCGTGGCCGCCGCGCACCCGCACCCCTGCGGTGAGTAGGCGAACGGACTCAGCAGCTCGCCAGGTAGTTCGTCAGCGCGCTCTTCTCGGCCGAGTCCACCGACAGGCCGTAGTAGTACTTCACCTGCGTCCACGCCCGCACGTACGTGCACACGTACGCCGACCGCGACGGCATCCACGTGGCCGGGTCCTGGTCGCCCTTCGCCTGGTTGACGTTGTCGGTCACGGCGATCAGCTGCGGCCGGGTGAGGTCGTTGGCGAAGGCCTGTCGCTGGGCCGTGGTCCACTTGCCGGCGCCGGAGTCCCAGGCCTCGGCCAGCGGGACGAGGTGGTCGATGTCGAGGTCGGACGCGGCGGTCCAGGTCGCGCCGTCGTACGGCGAGTACCAGCTGCCGCCGGTCGCGGCACAGGAGGAGTCGGTGACGACGTTCGTGCCGTCCCGCTTCAGGACCGTCTCGCGGGTGTTGCAGGTGCCGCTGACGGTGATCCAGTGCGGGAACAGGTCGCGGCTGTAGCCGGTGCGGTTCTCCGTGGCCACGGTCAGCTCGGCGAGGTAGCCCCGCGCGGTGGCGGCGCTGACCGGCGTGGGCAGGGCGGCGGAGGCGTTCGGCGAGTTGAACAGGGCGACGGAGGCGATGAGGCCGGTGAGGGCCGCCAGGACGCTCGTCCGTCGACGCGCGTAGAACGTGGGCATGCGTGAACTCCCTCTGGAGTTGTGGGTGTTGAGCGCGAGCGGGGGAATGCTCGCGATGAGGGGTGGCCGGCGGATGAGCGTTTGGTGAGAAGATAATGACGTGATCATGTCAAAACAAGGTTGACGACAGAACTTTCACATCCCGTACGATGGGAGGCGCAGAAGGGGAGTAGCTCTTCGCCGGACCGTCGACATACTGCTCAGCGAGCCTGAGCCGGCGCCCGGAGGCGGCCTCCGACAGGAGCCGCCAGCGAGACCTTCGGCAAGCAGTGCACGCCCGTGCCCCGACCGGCGCGGGCGAGAAGTGCGCTGCCGTGCCGAGGTGTCATCGCGTGACGTACCGCACTCTCGGTGGGGCAGCCCGACCGATTGAGGACCCTTGATCAGTATCACCGTGACGGCGCTCGTCTTCGGCGTCGTCTTCCTCGCCGAACTGCCGGACAAGACCGCGCTCGCCGGTCTCGTGCTCGGCACCCGCTACCGCGCCTCGTACGTCTTCGCGGGCGTCGCCGCGGCCTTCCTGCTGCACGTCGTGCTCGCCGTCGCGGCCGGCAGCGTGCTCACCCTGCTGCCGCAGCAGATCGTGCACGCCCTCACCGGCGTGCTCTTCCTCGGCGGGGCCGCGATGCTCCTGCTGAAGAAGGGCGAGGACGAGGAAGAGGTCAAGAAGCCCGCCGACCAGTCCTTCTGGAAGGTGGCGGGCACCGGCTTCATGCTCATCCTGGTCGCCGAGTTCGGCGATCTCACCCAGATCATGACCGCCAACCTCGCCGCCCGCTACGACGACCCGATCTCGGTCGGCCTCGGCGCGGTGCTCGGTCTGTGGGCCGTCGCCGGGCTCGGCATCGTCGGCGGAAAGGCCCTGATGAAGCGGGTGCCGCTGCGGCTGATCACGCAGATCGCGGCCGTGCTGATGCTGGCGCTCGGCGTGTGGAGCCTGTGGGAGGCGGTGGCCGGCTGAGCGGTCGGGCGGGCGAACGGGTGGTGAATACCGGCCGGGGCGGTGGCGGAAACCCGGAGCCGTTTTGTACCGTGGAAAAACAAAGTGGCTCCCGCCCGTTTTCCCTGACCGGCGGGCGGGGCCGCCTTGTCCCTCCCGCAGTCTTTCCCGACACGGGCCTTCCTCCCTTCTGGAGCTGCCGATGCCGGCCACCGCCACGCCCACCGTCCTCACCTGCCGTGCCCTCCTGCTCGACATGGACGGCACCCTCGTCAACTCGGACGCCGTGGTCGAGCGCATCTGGCGGCGCTGGGCCGGACGGCACGGGCTGGACGGCGACCAGGTGATGAAGGTCATCCACGGCCGGCAGGGGCACGCCTCCATGGCCCTGCTGCTGCCCGACCGGCCGATGGAGGAGAACTTCGCGGAGAACGAGCGGATGCTCGCCGAGGAGACCGCCGACACCGAGGGCGTGGTCGAGGTGCCCGGTGCCGGGGCGTTCCTCACGTCGCTGGCCGGGCTGCCCCACGCGCTGGTGACCTCGGCCGACGTCGGGCTGGCGACCGCGCGCATGTCCGCTGCGGGGCTGGCGATGCCGGCGGTCCGGATCACCGCGGAGTCGGTCGGCGCGAGCAAGCCCGACCCCGAGGGTTTCCTGAAGGGCGCGGCCGAGCTGGGGATCGCTCCGGCCGACTGTGTCGTGTTCGAGGACTCCGGCGCGGGGATCGCGGCGGGGCGCGCCGCGGGGATGCGGGTCGTGGGGGTCGGGCCGCGGGCGGTCGTCCACGAGCCGGACGTGGCCGTGCCGGACCTCACCCGGGTACGGGTGGAGGCCGGGGCCGACGGAACGGTTCTCCTGCGGATCGGCTGACGGCGCCCACGGCGTTTCCGGCGGTGCCGTGCCCTTGGGCGCGGTGCGGGTTCGTTGTCGGGTGCGGGTGCGTCGTGGCTTGTCGCGCCCACGCGGCGGAGCCGCATATCGGATACGGCCCCGCGCCCCTTCAGGGGCGTCTCAGGCGTCCCTCGTTTCCAGTTCCAGGCTTCTCCGGGTCGCCGGGCCGTATTCGCCCAGGGGGTCTTCCTTGATGCCCCGGGCCAGTTGGTAGTTGCGTACGGCGTCTTCCACGGGGCGGGTGTAGGTGCCGTCGACGCGGTCGCCGTAGAGGTTCAGCCGGCGCAGGCGCTGCTGGAGTTCGGTCACCTCCGGGCCGGTGTCGCCGCGCCGTAGCACCGGGGCCGTCGCCGGTGTCGTCGGCGAGGTGGCCGTCGCCGTGGGGGACGGCGTGCGCGTCGGGGTCCGGGTGGGCGTCGGGGACGCGGAGGCGGACGGGGTCGGCGAGGCGCTGGTCGGTGATGGCGTCGGGGTGGGCGGGGCCGGCGAGGACGGCAGGGCAGCGGGCGGGGCCGCCGGGGGCGCCGGTGCCGGGGAGGACGCCGGGGCCTGCGTCGGCCTGGCCGGGATGCTCTGTCTGATCTCCTGGGCCGTCCGGTCGTGGGTCGGGGTCCGGTAGGAGACCAGGGCGAGGACGGCCGCCGCCAGCAGCGCGACACCGAGGCCCCCGCCCGCCAGCACTACCGTGCGGCGGGAGCGGGGTCCGGGGGCCTCGGGCTCCTCGGGGGCCGGCGGCTGCGGCTGCGGGGCCGGGGCCGGCGGGGGCGGGGGTTCGGGGAAGTCGGTGTGCAGTGGCGGCCGGGCCGTCGTCGCCGGTGCCGCCGTGACGTACGGCCGTATCCGCAGCGGGTCGAAGTCCTCCGCCGCCGCCGCCTCCGCCGTGCGTGTCTCGCGCAGTGCCGCGGCCGCGCGCTCGGTGCAGTCGCACGCCGGGGTGTGGTCCGGCCCCCTCGGCGTCCCGCACTCCGGGCATGCGGTGCCCCGATCTCCCGCCACGTCTCCCGTCACGCCTGTCCCCCTCCCCTCGGGAACTTCAGAGGTTATGCCGAGGAGCGCCGTCTCCGCAGGACTCGACAGGCCATAACCGGACACACAGATCACGATGGAAGGTGCACCCGAGCCCCGGGAGGACCCCATGGCCCTGGACACGCACGGCACGGCGGCCGAGCACACCCGCGGCGGCGAGCACGTTCCGGGCAGCGTGCTGGTCCCGATCGGCGCGCTGCTGCTCGGCCTGCTGCTGGCCGCCCTGGACCAGACCATCGTCTCGACCGCGCTGCCGACCATCGTGAGCGACCTGGGCGGCCTGGAACACCTCTCCTGGGTCGTCACCGCCTATCTGCTGGCGTCCACCGCCGCGACCCCGTTGTGGGGCAAGCTCGGCGACCAGTACGGCCGCAAACGGCTGTTCCAGACCGCCATCGTGATCTTCCTGGTCGGTTCCGCGCTGTGCGGCCTGGCCCGGGACATGCCCCAGCTCATCGCCTTCCGGGCGCTCCAGGGCCTGGGCGGCGGCGGGCTGATGGTGCTGTCCATGGCGATCGTCGGCGATCTCGTCCCGCCCCGCGAACGCGGCCGCTACCAGGGGCTGTTCGGTGCCGTGTTCGGCGCCACCAGCGTGCTCGGGCCGCTGCTCGGCGGGCTGTTCACCGAGCACCTCAGCTGGCGCTGGGTGTTCTACGTCAACCTGCCCGTCGGCGTCGTCGCGCTCGCCGTGATCGCCGTGGCGCTGCGCCTGCCACGCCGCGCCGCGCACCACGTCATCGACTACCTCGGCACCTTCCTGATCGCCGCCGTCGCCACCTGCCTGGTGCTGGTCGCCTCGCTCGGCGGTACGACCTGGGCCTGGGGCTCGGCGCGGATCATCGGGCTCGCCGTGCTGGGCGTCGTCCTCGCCGCGGCGTTCGTCGCCGTGGAGCGGCGGGCCGCCGAACCCGTGCTGCCGCTGAAGCTGTTCCGGGTCCGCACCTTCACCCTGGCGTCCGTCATCAGCTTCGTCGTCGGCTTCGCCATGTTCGGCGCGATGACCTATCTGCCGACGTTCCTCCAGGTCGTGCACGGTGTCACCCCGACCCTGTCCGGCGTGCACATGCTGCCCATGGTGTTCGGCCTGCTGCTGTCGTCCACGGTGTCCGGGCAGATCGTCAGCCGCACCGGCCGCTGGAAGGTGTTCCCGGTCGCGGGCACCGCCGTCACCACGCTCGGCCTGCTGCTCCTGGCCCGGCTCGACGAGCACGGCGGCACCGCCGTGATGAGCACCTACTTCTTCGTCTTCGGCCTCGGGCTCGGCCTGGTCATGCAGGTACTGGTCCTCATCGTGCAGAACGCCGTCTCCTACGAGGATCTCGGCGTCGCCACCTCCGGCGCCACCTTCTTCCGCTCCATCGGCGCCTCCTTCGGCGTGGCCCTCTTCGGCACGGTCTTCGCCGGCCGCCTCGGCGACAAGCTCGCCGACGCCTTCCGGGGCGTACGGCTGCCGCCGGGCGTCGGCGCCGACGCGCTGAAGTCGGACCCGCGGGGGATCGCCGCCCTGCCGCCCGCGCCGCGCCAGGCCGCCCTGCACGCCTACGCCTCCGCCATCACCGACGTCTTCCTCTACGCCGCCCCCGTCGCCCTCCTCGGCTTCCTGCTGGCGTGGTTCCTGAAGGAGGACCGGCTGCGCGGCTCGGTCACCGCGCCGGACGTCTCCGAGACGATCCCGCCCAACCCGGTCGAGCGCTCCTCCTACGACGAGTGCTGCCGGGCCCTGTCCGTGCTGGGCACCCGTGAGGGCCGCCGCGAGATCCACCGGAGGATCATCGAACGGGCCGGGTACGACCTGCTGCCCGCCGCGGGCTGGCTGCTGCTGCGCATCCGCCGCTACGGCTCCGTGGAACCCGCCGTGCTGGCCGAGCGCAGCGCGGTTCCGCTCCAGGCGGTCATGGCCGCCGCCCGCCAGGTGGAGGAGCGGCGGCTCGCCGAGCGCCGGGGACTGGACCTGGTGCTGACCGACACCGGCCGGGAGGTCGCCGAACGGCTCGCCGCGGCCCGCGAGGAGTCGCTGGCCGCCCTGCTCGGCGACTGGTGGCGGCCCGGCCGCCCGGCGGACCTGACCCGGCTGGTCCACGACCTCACCGGCGAACTGTGCGGCGCCGAACGCGAACGCCCGCACAACGGGAGCACGCTCGCGAAGATCAGCTGAGGAGGTCGGCCGACTCCGGTACCGGGACCGGATCCGACCCCAGCTCCTTGCGGAACCAGTGCTCGGCGTAGGGCTCGGTGTTGTGCGGGGCGGTCTCGGTGTAGCCGAGGCGGGCGTACAGGGCGCGGGCCTCGACCAGGTCGCCGCGGGTGTCCAGGACGATCCGCCGGGCGCCCAGCAGGCGGGCGCGCACCTCGGCGGCGGCCACGAGCAGCGGGGCCCCGCCCCGGCCGCGCCGCTCGGGCAGCACGAACACCCGGGTCAGCTCGGCGGTGTCCGCGTCCAGCAGCCGTATGCCCGCGGTGCCGGCGGGGGTGCCGTCGTACCGTCCGACCAGCAGGCACCCGGCGGGCGGGGCGAGTTCGGCGCCCGGGTTCGCCGCGATCTCCCGCTCCAGTTCGCCGGG
The DNA here is from genome assembly GCF_039532885.1 of Streptomyces nogalater. NCBI lineage: Bacteria > Bacillati > Actinomycetota > Actinomycetes > Kitasatosporales > Streptomycetaceae > Streptomyces > Streptomyces nogalater. The sequence goes on from NZ_BAAASM010000009.1 coordinate 353,946, forward strand.
GTCGGTGCGGCGGCCCTCGTGCAGCAGGTACCAGCGGTCGCTGACCTCCGTGTAGTAGGCCCGCCAGAGTGCGGCGGCGGCCGGGGAGTCGTACGGTTCGGCGGTGATCGTCCACGTCATGGCGGCCATTGTGGGGTGCGGGCCGTCGTTTGTGGACCGGGTTCCGGGTCACCCGGGGGGTGAACCGGCCGGCGGAGCCGGTCCGATCGGAAGGGGTCGGAAGGCAACCATGTCCACTTGGCTGATCATTCTGCTGATCGTGATCGCCGCGGTCGTGGTCCTCGGCGCGGCCGGGCTCGTCGCCTGGCGAGGCCGTGGCCGGCGCGGCGGGACGAGCCTGAAGCGGCGCTTCGGGCCGGAGTACGAGCGGGCCGTCGCCCTGCACGACGGGGACACCAAGGCGGCCGAACGGGAACTGGGCGAGCGCCTCGAACGCCACGGTGACCTGCGGGAACGCCCGCTGGACGGGGCCGAGCGGCAGCGGTACGCGGATCTCTGGGCGGCCGTGCAGGAACGCTTCGTGGACTCGCCGCAGGAGGCGGTGGCCGAGGCCGACCGGTTGCTGGCGCAGCTCGCGGCGGCGCGCGGCTACGCCGACGGCGGGCGCTACGAGGAGCAGGTCGACGCGCTGTCCGTGCACCACGCCGACCATGTCGACGGCTACCGGCGTCTGCACCGGGTGGCCCGCACGGGCGGCGGTACCGAGGAACTGCGTTCGGCGCTGCTCGGGGCGCGCGCCCTCTTCGACGACCTGAGCAGCAGCGAGCACGGCCGGCACCGGGCCCCGGCGGGCACGGGCCGCGCCACCCCGTCCGACGGCGGCCGCACCCACGCCCGCTCCCACACGCCGTGGGCCCTGCACCGGAGCCGACCGAAGGAGAGCTGAGCGCCATGCGGGACAGGACGAGCGGCCCCGGCGACGACCGCCACCGCACCGAGCGCCTCTCCCGGGCTCCGGGCGAGGAATGGACACCGGAACAGGACTCCCCGGACACCGACGAATGGTCCCCGGGCGACGCGGCTCCGGGCCACCGCACCCCGAGAAGGCTCCGCCCGGAGGAACGCCTCCCGGGCGAACCCGGCCGGGCGGAGACCCCGCGCGGGGGGACAGCGGGCTGGATCTCGGGCGAGAGCGAGGGCGCGGGCACGCGGGACACGGAAGCCGGAAGAACGGGCTCGGCACGCGGCCGGATCCCGGACGCGGAAACCACAGGCGGCCTGACCCCGGACACGAGCGGTAAGGGCCCGGCAGATCCCCGGACCCCGGACGCGGGCGGTACCGGACCGGTGGGCGGGCGGCTTCCCGGAGCCGTCGGGCCCGGCCGTGAGGGCCTGACCGGCGACGACCGCAGCCCCGAGGACACCCCGGCGCCACCCCCGGGACCGGCGGGAGGCGGGGCCGGGCAGTGGCGCGGTGCGGAGGAGACCGGGCAGTGGCGCGGTACCGAGCAGGCCGGGCAGTGGCACGGTACGGAAGGGCTGCGGCCCGGTACGGAGGACCTGGGGGCCGGTGCCGACGAGGGGTTCGGGGCCAGTCACCGGGCGGAGCGGGAAGCGATCTCGGAGGAGGACCGGATGCCCGAGAACGGTCTGGGCGCGCCCGCGCCCGGCGGGGCCTCCCGGCGCGAGGCGACGACGACCGACACCCCGGGCCGCGACACCTGGCCCACGGCACCGGGCGCCCCGGCCCGCGCAGCGCACCGCTCGGACACCACCCCCACCACCGACACCTCCGCCACCGGTACCCCCGCCACCACCCCCTCCGGGCAGGGCTCCCCGTTGCTCGCGCGAGAGGAAGTGCAGGAGTGGGAGCGGCGGATGCGGGAGGCGGTCGGGGGGTTCGTGGAGCAGCCGAAGGGGGCCGTGGAGCGGGCCGACAGGACCCTGGAGGAGATCGCCGCCCGGTTCAGCGAGGCGGTGAAGCGCCGCCGCCGGACCCTGCGGATGTCCTGGGAGGGCACCGAGGAACGCGGACCCGGCGCCGAGACCGACACCGAGCAACTGCGGCTCGCCCTGCGGGACTACCGGGAACTGGCCGAACGGCTACTGCACAGCTGAGTCCGGCGCGTCCGTGCCACCGGCGGCAGCCCTGCGCTGCCGCCACTGCCGTACGACCTCCTCGACGTCGTACGGCTTCTTCCCCAGCGGCGGGCCGGGCGGCGGCTTGAACATCATGTCGCGGATCCTGACGTTGACGTCCTCGATCAGCTTGCGGGCGATCCGCTCCGAGGGCGCCGCGTAGGCCGCCGCGAGGGCGTCTTCCGCCTCCTTGCGCAGCGCCAGCGCGGGCGGCAGGAAGGCCAGCCCCTCCCGGGCCATCTTCCGCTTGACCCACCACAGCTCGTCGTACGTGGAGTCGACCTCCGCAGGCAGCGGCGCCCCCGCCCCCGGCAGCCCCTCGAACTCCCCGCGCCCCTGCGCGTCGCGGATCTGTCTGTCCGCCCAGGAGTCGAACGGAACGCCTGGTGGCTTTCGCTCGGTCATGGGTCCATTGTGCCGGACGCCACCGTGCCGGGCGCCTTATCATGCGGCGACGGTACGGCGGCCCGCCCGCCGCAACCCACCGCCGTACAAGGACGTTTCGGACGTTTCAGGGGGAGCGCTCGTGCTCGAACTCACCATGGTCGCCGTCTCGGGGGCGGACGCGGGTGCCACGGCCGGCATGACGCTGACGGAGGTGCCCAGCGAGCCCGGCACCGCGCTGCGGGTCGGCCGGGACGCGGCGGTGTGCCGGCTGGTCACCCCCGAGGACTGGCTGTTCGTCTCCCGGGTCCACCTGGAGTTCCGCTGCGCCCCGGACGGCACCTGGCACCTGACCTGGCTGCGCGGTTCCCGGCCCGACCCCGCCTCCGAGGTCCGGCTCACCCACGGCCCGCACGTCCAGGCCGTCGGCTACGGCGCGACCGTGCCGCTGCCGCGCGGCGGGGCCGGCGAGATCGTCGTCCAGGAACGCTCCGGGCCGCGCAGCGTCGGCGTCGGGTTCTTCCACGAGGTGTGAACCGCGGAGGCGTGAACCGTACGGCGGGGCCCCTCAGTCCTGCACCCGTGCCAGCGCGAAGCCGTCGTAGCCCTTGAGGCCGACGGTCTGGATGGCCGTACCGGACAGCCGGGGGTGCGAGGCGATCAGTTCGAGCGCGGCGCGGGTGCCGACCACGTCCGGTTCGGTGCTGCGGGCGTCGGCCACCCGGCCCTCGCGCACCACGTTGTCCAGGATGATCAGGCTGCCCGCCCGGGTGAGCTTGAGCGCCCACTCCACGTAGTGCCGGTTGTTCGCCTTGTCCGCGTCGACGAACACGAGGTCGAAGGGGGCCGGGTTCTCGTCGGCGAGCTTGGGCAGCGATTCCAGGGCCGGGCCGACCCGCACCTCCACGATCCGTTCCAGTCCGGCGCGGGAGATGTTGCGGACGGCCACGTCGGCGTGCTTGGCGTTGTACTCCAGCGTGATCAGTCTGCCGTCCTCCGGCAGGGCGCGGCCCAGCCAGATCGTGCTGTAGCCGCCGAGCGTGCCGATCTCCAGCACGTGCCGGGCGCCCTGCGCGAGGGCGAGCAGCTGGAGGAGTTTGCCTTGTGCGGCCGTGACCGCGATCGGGGGCAGCCCGGCGGTCTCGCTGTCCCGCAGGGCCGCCCGCAGCGCCTCGTCGTCCGGTGAGAGATGGCTGGTGAAGTAGTCGTCGACGTCGACCCAGAGCTGCGACCCGCTCATAGCGCCTGCTGCCTTTCCCGAGTGTCTTCCGGAGGCTGTTTACGCCCTGCACGTCCGATGATCCCAGCAGACGCCCGCGAACGGAGGAGTTAGCCGGCAGCCGGCGGCGCCCCCGGGCACGGCAGGGGCCCGCGGCCGGACGAATCCGGCCGCGGGCCCCTGAACGGTACGCGGGAGCGGTCAGCCGGCCTCGATCGACGGGGCCGAGCCCGGCAGGGGGCGGCCCGCCGATTCCGACATGCGCCAGACGGCGAAGCCGCCCACGACGGCGGCGGCCATCATGTAGTACGCGGGCATCATCATGTTCCCGGTGGCCCCGATCAGCGCGGTCACGACGAGCGGGGTCGTACCGCCGAACAGGGACACGGAGACGTTGAAGCCGATGGACAGGGAGCCGTAGCGCACCCGGGTCGGGAAGAGCGCGGGCAGCGCGGCCGGCATGGCGGCGGTGAAGCACACCAGCAGCAGGCCCAGCGCGGCCATGCCGAGGCCGACCGCGAGCAGGCTGCCCTGGCGGATCAGCAGCAGGGCCGGGACGGACAGCAGCAGGAAGCCCGCGCAGCCCGCCGCGATCACCGGGCGGCGGCCGATGCGGTCGGTGAGCGCGCCGGCGAACGGCTGGACGATCATCATCAGGGCCATCACGCCGAGCACGACCAGCAGGCCGTGGGTCTCGTCGTACTTCAGCTCGCTGGTGAGGTAGCTGGGCATGTACGACAGCAGCATGTAGTCGGTGACGTTGAAGACCAGCACCAGGCCCATGCAGATCAGCAGCGCCTTCCACTGGCCCGCGACCATGTCGCGCAGCGGCACCTTGGGGCGGGCCTCGGCCTTCTCCAGCTGCGCGGCGAAGGCGGGGGTCTCCTCCAGTCGCATCCGCAGGTACAGGCCGATGATGCCCATCGGGCCCGCGATCAGGAACGGGATGCGCCAGCCCCAGGAGAGCAGGTCCTCGGAGGACAGCAGGGCGGTCATCAGGGTGACCAGGCCCGCGCCGCCGATGTAGCCGGCGAGCGTGCCGAACTCCAGCCAGCTGCCGAAGAAGCCGCGCTTCTTGTCCGGCGCGTACTCGGCGATGAAGGTGGAGGCGCCCGCGTACTCGCCGCCGGTGGAGAAGCCCTGCACCAGCCGGGCGGCCAGCAGCAGGATCGGCGCGCCGACGCCGATCAGCGAGTAGGACGGGATCAGGCCGATGGCGAACGTGCCCGCCGCCATCATGATCATCGTCAGGGCGAGGACCTTCTGGCGGCCGATGCGGTCGCCCAGCGGCCCGAAGACCATGCCGCCCAGCGGACGGACCAGGAAGGCCGCCGCGAAGGCACCGAAGGTGGACAGCAACTGCGCGGTGGGGTTGCCGGAGGGGAAGAAGACCTTGCCCAGGGTGACCGCGATGTAGCTGTAGACACCGAAGTCGAACCACTCCATGGCGTTGCCGAGCGCTGCCGCCTTCACGGCGCGCCTGACCAGGGCGGGGTCGGTGACGGTGACATTGCGGGCCTTGGCGGCCCGGAGGGTCGTCGGACGCGGGGTGACGGCAGTGGCGGTCGCCAAAACGGGGCTCGCCTACCTTTCGACGGGGACAGGGTCGGGCCCGCCGACGGCAACGGTGACGTGCGTGGGCCGAAAATCGACCATAGGCGGCTTCTGTGCCTTACGTGCTGTATGCGTTTAGGTGCACAGTGCAGCGAAACCGCGGGTACGCAGGTACGTCTGCCCCCTCACCCGAGATCATTCCTGCTGGTCAATGTGATCCTTATCGCGCCCTCGACCTGCAACCGGAGCCACGGGGGACCGCGCCGATCCGGACATATGGCGGCACAGGTCGGGTTAACGGGGGGTTGCCTGCGTGCATCCTCGCCGCCCGCCACCCTGCTCGCCCTGGTGGGCTTCTGGCTCTTCCCGCCGGCCCCGCCCGGCGCCCTCCCGGCACCGGCCCCGGGGCGCCACCCGGCCCTGGAACGTACCGACTTCAGGTGACGGCGGGCGAGGCCGTGCCTGGTCCCGGCCGCTCGCGGGCAAGGCTCACCCCGCAGCAGCGGACAGGAGTGAAGGAGTCATCCGTGAACAGGACCAGGACACGCGCGGTCGTCGCGCTGATCGGTGCCGGGCTTCTGGCTTCCCCCGTCCTGACGGGGCAGGCGGCGGCACAGTCCGGGCTGGTGCTGGAGAACGTCGCCAACCCCGGGTACGTCCTCGACAACGACGCCGGCCGGGGAGAGGGCTCCAGCGTCCTGGTCTACGACCGGCACGGCGGGCCGAACCAGGTGTGGGAGGTGAACCCCGAGGGCGGCAACACCGTCCAGATCACGCAGGAGATCGGCGGGCGGGACCTGTGCGCCGCCGCCGTGTTCAACGGCATCGCCGAAGTGTCCATGCAGAACTGCGACAACAACGGGTCGGTCACGCGGTGGACCCAGGTCGCCGTGGGCGGCAACCGCTGGGTCTACCGGAACAACGCGCAGGGCAAATGCCTCGCCGCCACCCGGCTGAACGGTCCGGTCGAGCTCGTCGAATGCGCGTACGGGGACCAGGAACAGCAGTGGATCAAGCGCGCCGGGTGATCACGCGAACCGCACCGGCTTCACCCGGTCCAAGGTCGACGTGCGACCGGCCACGGCCCGGGCCACAGTGTTGATGCGGGTGAAGTGGCAGATCCAGCCCCCCGCCGTCCACGCCTTCCCCTACGGCGACGAGCGCTGACCTCGCCGTGCGGGGAAGGCCATCGGTCACCTGGAGGGATCGCCATGAAGAACTCCTCCCCGCGGTACGCCCGGCTTGCCGCGACCGCCGGAGCAGCCGCCGTACTCGTCCTCGCCCAGGGCACCGCCCACGCCGACGGTGCGGGGTCGATCAGCGCCGGGAACCCTCAGCATTTCATCAACTTCACCTACGACATCCCGGGGAAGTTCAGCGAATACGCGTACACGGTCCAGGTCGGCACACCGCTGGCCACCAACTCCGTCTACTACGCGCACTTCGTGTACGCGAAGGGGGGCGGGTTCTATTCGGGTATCCAGCCCCACCCGAACGGAAGGGCGGGGGTGAGGTTCTCCTTCTTCGGCGCCGGTGCGACGCCCCTCCACTCCAACTGCCACGGGGGCGCCGACGCCGGGCAGGGCGTCACCTGCTCCATCGACGACCTGGAGTACGCGGTCGGCCGGAAGTACACGATCAGCGCCAAGAAGACGAGCGACGACGCCGGGGTGTCCTACACGGGCACGATCAAGGACCTGACGACCGGAAAAGAGCGGACGATCGGAGCCTGGCGCGTTCCCCAGGGCTTCACGGGGTTCTACAACTACGCCGACGCGTTCATCGAGAAGTTCGCGGGTATCCGCACCTGTGCGGACATCCCGGCGGTGACCGTCTCGTACACCGACGTCAAGGCCGACGGAAAGCCGCTGGCATTCAAGGCGTCCACGCACAAAGCCACCAACGTGCCGGGCAAAGGAATCTACACCTGCTCGAACGTGTCGGACTACACGGTGACGACACCGGCCCCCGGAAGCTACACCGTCGAGTCAAGCGTCGGTTCCAGCTGATTCCTTCATCTTATGACATGAACTATCACTGGTTCAGGTGATAGTTCATGTCTGTCTCCTTCAATGCACCCGACCGGTGGGATTCCCCTTTCGAGGGCTGGAACGGAAAGGGGACACCACCCATGCTCCGCATCGCACATGCGGCCAGGCTCGCCCTGGCGGCCTGCACCGCGGCCGTCCTGGCCGTCGGCCTGACCTCCAGTGCGGAGGCCGCCACCGGGAACATCCGGTACTTCAGCGCCTCCGGACAGGAAGCCCGGATCGACAACCCGCCGGACAACGTCTGCATCAACCTCCGCTTCCGTGCGCAACTGCTCGCCAACAACACGAACAAGGCGCTGAGCTACTTCTACAACGCCAACTGCACCAACTTCATCGACAATCTGCCCCCCGGCCGCGCGGTGGCCTACAACAACCCCCTCTCCGTGCGCATCATCGCCTGAGCCCCTCACCGGGCGCGGCGGGGCAGCCGTGGCACTCGAACCACACGGTCTTCCCGCCGGCGCCCGGTGCCACCCCCCACTTGTCCACCACGGCGTCCAGCAGGGCCAGGCCCCGGCCGCCCTCGGACTCCTCGTCCACCTCGGTCTCCATCCGGGGCAGCGCGGCGAAGCCGTCGCTGACCTCGGCCCGGACCCCCGCCGCCTGCCGGGCCACGACCACCCGGCAGCGGCGGTCGGGCACATGCCGTACGACGTTGGTGACCAGCTCGCTCACGCCCAGCTCCACGGCGAACGTCAGCGGCTCCAGTTCCCACTCGTGCAGCAGCGAGCGGACGATCCGGCGGATGTGGCGCACGGAGTGCTCGCCGACCGTGATTTCCATGCGGTACTGGGGAATGTGGGGAAAATTCAGGTTCACGGTACGAGACTGGCCTGATCTCACTACGCTCGGCTACAGGAAGAACACAACGAGTCCCCACGTGGGCTCTGTTGCGTGAGAGGGGTCCCCCACTGTGGCCAACATCAGCACCCTCGACGCGGGCGCGTCTCCGCTCCACTACTACGGCTTCGAGCTGCGGCGGTATCGGGAGGCGGCGGGCCTCACACAGCGGGAGCTAGGGCAGATCACCAACTACACCGGGTCACTTGTCGGTCAGGTCGAGACCGCCAGGAAAGTGCCCACCCTGGAGTTCAGTCAGCGGGTGGACGCGGCCCTGGGGACGGGCGGGCTGCTGACCCGACTGCATCCGCTGGTGATGCGAAGCCAACTCCCCGCGTGGTTCCAGCAGGTGGCTGAGCTTGAGGTACGGGCGGTGGAGATCTGCTCGTTCCAGACGCACATGGTCCTCGGTCTGCTCCAGACTCCGGCCTACGCGCGTGCGGTGCTCGGAGCGGTGGACCGGAACAAGCTCGACGACCGTACCGCCGTCCGTCTGGCGCGTCAGCAAGTCTTCGAGAAGGAGAACCCGCCTGTCTTCTGGGCCGTGCTCAGCGAGGCCGCGCTTCACCTGCAAATCGGTGACCGGGAAACCATGCGAGGTCAATTGGCTCATCTGTTGACCTTCGAGGACAACCCCCGGATCAACATCCAGGTGTTGCCGTACGACGCGGGGTCACATGCGGGGCTGACCGGCACGTTCACCCTCTACCGCTTCGCCGACGACCCGACCATCCTCTACACCGAGAGCTACGGGAGCGGGTACCCCACGGCCAATCCGGACACCGTCAAGGACTGCTCGCTCCGTTACGATCACCTCCAGGCCGCCGCTCTCTCGATCAAGAGGTCGGCGGAACTGATCCGAAGCGTCATGGAGGACCGCTATGGAGAGCAAGTGGCGTAAGTCGAGCTACAGCAGCGACCAGGGCGGTGAGTGCGTCGAGTGCGCCCCCCTCGGTGACCTGACCTGGCAGAAGTCCTCGTACAGCGGTGACCAGGGTGGCCAGTGCCTGGAGGTCGCCGAACCCCCTTGCGCCACCACCGTCGCCATCCGTGACTCGAAGAACCCGGCGGGACCGGTGCTGAACGTCGGCCCCGCCGCCTTCGGCAGCTTCGTCTCCTGGGCGTCGGCTACAGCCGCTGGATGATCGTCCCGGCCGCCAGGCCGCCGCCCGCGCACATGGTGACGAGGGCGAACTCCTTGTCCGCGCGCTCCAGTTCGTGCAGGGCCGTGGTGATGAGGCGGGCGCCCGTCGCGCCGACCGGGTGGCCGAGGGCGATCGCACCGCCGTTGACGTTGACCTTGTCGAGGTTCTGCTCGAAGACCTGGGCCCAGCTCAGGACGACGGAGGCGAACGCCTCGTTGATCTCCACGAGATCGATGTCGTTCAGGGTCATGCCCGCCTTGCCGAGGACGGCGCGGGTGGCGTCGATGGGGCCGTCCAGGTGGAAGTGGGGGTCGGCGCCGACCAGGGCCTGGGCGACGATCCGGGCCCTCGGCTTCAGTTTCAGCGCGCGGGCCATCCGCTTGGAGGCCCACATGATGGCCGCCGCGCCGTCGGAGATCTGGGACGAGTTCCCGGCGGTGTGGACGGCGGTCGGCATGACGGGCTTCAGACCGGCCAGCGCCTCCGGGGTGGTGTCCCGTAGGCCCTCGTCCTTGTCGACCAGGCGCCACATGCCCTGACCGGCGTCCTGCTCCTCCTCCGTGGTGGGCACCTGGACGGCGAAGGTCTCCCGCTTGAAGCGTTCCTCCGCCCAGGCGTGCGCGGCGCGCTGCTGGGAGAGCAGGCCCAGCGCGTCGGCGTCCTCGCGGGTCAGGCCCCGGTGGCGGGCGATGCGCTCGGCGGCCTCGAACTGGTGGGGCAGGTCGACGTTCCACTCGTCCGGGAAGGGTCTGCCGGAGCCGTGCCTGGAGCCGGAGCCCGGCGGGACCCGGGTCATGGACTCGACTCCGCAGCTGATGCCGATGTCGATCACGCCCGCCGCGACCATGTTGGCCACCATGTGGGAGGCCTGCTGGGAGGAGCCGCACTGGCAGTCGACCGTGGACGCGGCCGTTTCGTAGGGCAGGCCCATGGCCAGCCAGGCCGTGCGCGCGGGGTTCATGGACTGCTCGCCGGCGTGGGTCGCCGTGCCGCCGACGATCTGCTCGACCGCGTCGGCGGGGATGCCGGTGCGGCCGAGGAGTTCGCGGTAGGTCTCGCCCAGCAGACAGGCCGGGTGCAGCGTGGCGAGCGCGCCGCCGCGCTTGCCGATGGGGGTGCGGACGGCTTCGACGATCACGGGTTCGGCGGCCATGGGTGCGGGTCCTCTCCGAGAGGGCTCTCCTCCAGAACTAGTACGTGTTCTAGTTCTCCCCGGCAGTCTGCTGACGCGATGTCCGCCGCCGCAAGGGTCTTGTCGGACGGATCCCGGAACCGCCGCACCCTCGCGTGGATCCACCGGAACATACGCGTGTGCGCCGGATGGCGCAGCGCCGGTTCACGCCACGCTTCCTCCGCGGACATACGCGCGCACCCCCGCCGGGTGGGCGGGGGTGCGGGAAGCGTTATGGGGTGCTGTCGGCTTT
>NZ_BAAASM010000010.1:0-48556 GCF_039532885.1 Streptomyces nogalater
CCTCACAGCGCCGATGGTACTGCAGGGGGGACCCTGTGGGAGAGTAGGACGCCGCCGAACAATTTTTGATAAAGGTCGGATCCTGAACTTCGGTTCAGGGTCCGACCTTTTTCTGTTCTGCGTAACGTGTCGTTCACGTTCCGAGCACAGCATCCCGGACATGGGAACTTCAGCGATGCTCAGGGCCGCCGGAGTCGGAGTCGGTGACGAGGTCGTCGTACCGGCCTTCGGGAACGTCGAAGTCGCCGAGGCCGTGGTCCTGGCGGGCGCGCTCCCGGTGTTCGCCGACATAGACCCGGTGACCTACTGCCTCGCCCCGGACGCGGTCGAGGCTGCCGTAACTTCCCATACCGTGGCGGTCGTTGTCGTGCACCGCTTCGGACGGCGGGCCGACATCGGACGGTTGCGCGAGCTGGGGCGGCGGCACGGACTGCTGGTGCTGGAGCAGGGCGAGTCCGAGGCGCCGTACGACGAGATAGCCCAGCGCCGGCAGCGGGCCGCCTATCTCGACGCCAAACTCAAGGGCGTGGACACGCCGGACGGCGGGGACGGGCACACCTACCAGCAGTACGTCGTGCGGGTACCGGGGAACGGCCGGCCGGACCGTGACGCCTTCGCACGTGCGCTGCGGGCCAGGGGAGTGGAGTGCCGGGTGCCCGTGAAGACGCCCGTGCACCGGCTGCCGGCCTTCCGCCGGTACGTATCGCTGCCGGAGACCGAGCGGGCCGCCGACGAGACACTCGCGCTGCCCGTGGACGCCGCGCTCACCAAGCGCGACATGCAGCGGACGGCCGCCGCCTGCAACGCCCTCGGCGGCCTGCTTCAGCCGGCCTTCTGACCAGGCCCGAACGAATTTGGGAACCAAGCCCTGTTCGGGGTACAGTTTCTCTGTCGCCGCGAGGGAAACCTCGAAAACGACAGGCCCCTATAGCTCAGTCGGCAGAGCGTCTCCATGGTAAGGAGAAGGTCAACGGTTCGATTCCGTTTGGGGGCTCCGCAAAAAGGCCCCGCCCTTCCGGGTGGGGCCTTTTCCGTGCTTCCTCACACCTCCTGATGAATGCCCGGGACGCGCATTGCCAGAATCGCCATGTCGTCGGACGGAGCGTCCGAGGCGAAACGCTCGACGGCGCGCATGATGCGTGCCGCGACCGCACCCGCCGTCAGACCCGTGCAGGTGGTGAGGACATCGGCGAGGCCGTCGTCGCCCAGCATGCGCGACCCCTCACGGCGTTCGGTGACCCCGTCCGTGACGCAGAGCAGCACATCCCCCGGGTCGAGGGTGACCGTCTCCTCGTACAGCTCCAGGTCCTCGATGACGCCCAGCAGCGGCTGCGGTTCGGCCGCGGCCGTCACCGTGCCGTCCTGGCGCAGGCGCAGCGGCAGCGGGTGGCCGGCGCAGACCACCTTCAACTCGGCGCTGCCGTCCACCTGGGTCCGCAACTCGCCGTAGAGCAGCGTCAGGAAGCGGCTGCGGTCCCCCTCGTCGAGGATCGCGGAGTTCAGGCGCTGCAGGACCGCCGGGCCGGACAGGCCCTCGCGGGCCAGCAGGCGCAGGGCGTGCCGGGCCAGGCCGGTGACCGCCGCCGCGTTGGGGCCCGTACCGCAGACGTCTCCGATGGCGAAGCCGTACGCGCCGTTGCCGATGGGGAAGACGTCGTAGAAGTCGCCGCCGACCTCGTTGCCCTCGCCCGCCGCGCGGTAGATGACCTCCACCTCGACGCCGTCGATGTGCGGCAGGCCCGGCGGGAGCAGGCTGCGCTGGAGGGACTGGCTGATGGCCGTCCGCTCCGAGTACAGGCGGGCGTTGTCCAGGGCGAGGGCGGCCCGGCGGCTCAGGTCCTCGGCCAGTTCCAGGATCTCCTGGCGGAAGTGCTCGTCGGTGGGCTTGCCGAGGGTCAGCATGCCGATGACGCGGTTGCGGGCGACGAGCGGCAGGACCACCGTCTCCCCGCCGACCGCGGACGCCGTCGCGAGCGTCGGGCCGATGCCGGAGGCGATCCGGTGGGTGGGCCCGCCGGCCAGGCCCAGGCTCCGCATGGAGGAGCGCAGGGCCGCCTGGTGGGCGACCTCGCCCGGGGCCGTCCAGACCCGGGCGCCGGGCGTCGGCACCGGGTCCGGCGGCGGGATCTTCGACAGCAACGACTTGATGCCGTCGATGAGTTCCTCGTCCTCGTGCAGGACGTACGACAGATACGGTTCGGACGCCTGGTCGGCGATCGTGTACACCGCGCACCAGGTGGCCAGGGTCGGGACCGTCATCTGGGCCATCAGGGCCAGCGTCTGGTCCCGGTCCAGGGTGCCCGCCAGCAGGTCTGAGGCCTCCACCAGGAAGCTGAGCGAGCCGCGGCGCAGCCGTTCCAGCTCGCCGAGGCGGGCCGACTCGACGGCCAGGGCGATCCGGTCGGCGGCGAACTGCAGGCGCAGCGCCTCCTCGTTGGTGTACCGGCCGGGGGCCTCGGCGGCGACGCCCAGGGAGCCGGTGAGGCGGCCCTCGACCTTCAGTGGGACGGTGACGACCGAGCGCATGCCGGTGCCGGCGAGCAGTGGTACGGCTCCGGGGACGGCGGCCAGGTCGTCGTGGACGGCGGGCATGCGGGCGGAGCCGTAGCGGCCGGGGCCCGCCTCGACCGGCACGCGCGCGAAGCGCTGGCGGGCGGAGGGCAGTCCGGTGGAGGCGCGGACCTCCAGCTCGGTCTCGTCGTCGGTGGCCAGCAGCAGGAAGGCGGAGTCGCCGTCGAGCATGTCGCGGGCGCGTTCCACGGTGCGCTGGAGCAGTCCGTCGAGGTCGTCCGGGGCGGGGGAGCCGATGAACACCTCGAAGGGGTCGGTGCTCTGGCCGTCGGAGGACGGGTTCTGGTCGCCGGCCGGGACGCGGGGCGGCGTCTGCAGGACGGCGCGTTCGTGGTCGCGGACCAGCAGGCAGACGGTCGAGGGTTCGCCGCCGGTGTCACGGACCCGCAGATGGGAGGCGTACACCTGGGCCACCCGGCCGTCGGCGCGGCGGATGCCGTAGGTGCCCTCCCAGCGGGAGAGCTGGAGCGCCTCGGCGATGCCGGTGCCGGTGCCGGGGGTGTGCGGCCAGGCGGCCAGCTCGGTCAAGGGTTTGCCGATGACGTCGGAGGCCGGGTAGCCGAACAGCTCCTCGGCGTCCTCGTTCCAGGCGCTGATGCCGCCCTTGCGGTCGATCTGGAGGACGGCGACGCGGACCCGGCCGTCGGCCAGCGGCAGCAGGTCGGCGGGCAGGGCGGGCCCGGCGGTGCGGGTGCCGACCGGGCGTTCCGGCAGGTTGAGCTGGAACCAGACGCTCTTGTGGGTGGGGGTGTAGTCGACGCCCCAGCGGGTGGCCAGGGCCGCGCAGAGCTGGAGCCCCCGGCCGCCCTCGCGGTCCGGGCTGCCCATGGAGACGGCGGAGCTCTGGAGGGGGACCTCGCGCTCCGGGTAGCGGTCGGAGACCTCGACGCGCACGCCGTCCTCGGTGCGCAGGCACAACACGTCCGCGTGCGTGCCCGCGTGGACGACGGCGTTGGTCACCAGCTCGCTGGTCAGGACGACCGCGTCGTCGACGATGTCGGCGAATCCCCAGCCCTGGAGGGTGTCGCGGACGAAGGACCGGGCGGTCGCGACGGATCGCCCGACGGGCTCGAAACTGGCGGCCGCACGCGCGGTGATCACAGAACTCCTCGGCCGGTTGTCGGCATGCAGGGCTGTCCCGACGGCCGGCTCGCGCCGCTGCTGCGGCATCGGCTCGCCCGTCGGCTGTGACTCCGGGGGCTGCCCCCCGGGGATCAGTCCGGTGGTCATGATGTCCGGCCGCCCCTCCGATGCCCGCTCGTACTCGTGCCACCGCCCAGGCCGGACGGACCGGTGCGGCTGGACAGCCGCATGCAAGGTTACTTACCTTCGCGGTCCGAGCGGATGCCGGTCTTCGGTGTTTACGCCCTCAGGGTGTGCGGACGATGTGCGAAGCTGCCGAACTGTTATGGCCGGGTTCGGCCGGGGTGAAACACTGGGCAAGCTTCTGATGAAGGTCGGGCCGGGCCGCGTGTGCCGGGCACACGGCGGGCAGCAGCCCTTGGTGTGGCCGGATCCCGTCTGGCGGACATGCGCAGAAGCAACCGGTACGCGGACGCGGTCGGTATGCCGGTGACCGGCACACCGGGGCCGAAGCGGCCGGGTACAGCAGCAATGGTCTACCCCTCCGGGAGGGACACAGTGGAGTCTGGCGCGGCGACGCGAGGCACGAAGACGCGCGCGAAAGGCGGACCGTCCCTGGGCAGGAGCGGCGGCACCACCACGGTGGACACGGCCGCCCTGAACCGGCTGCTGGCGGCCCTCGTGTCGATGCGGGACGGGAACTTCCGCAAGCGGCTGACGGTCTCCGGGGACGGCGTGATGTCGGAGATCGCGGCCGTCTTCAATGAGGTGGCCGACCGGAATCTGCATCTGACCGGTGAGCTGTCCCGGGTGCGGCGCATGGTGGGGCGTGAGGGAAAACTCACGGAACGGCTGGAGACGGGTGCCTGCGAGGGCTCCTGGGCCACCGCCATCGAGCATTCCAACGCGCTGGTGGACGATCTGGTCTGGCCCGTCTCGGAGGTCAGCCGGGTGCTCACGGCGGTCGCCGAGGGTGACCTGTCGCCGCGCATGGAGCTGCGGACGCAGGCGCCGGACGGCGGTACGGGGCATCCGCTGCGCGGGGAGTTCCTGAAGGTCGGCCGGACCGTCAACAACCTGGTGGACCAGTTGTCGACGTTCACGGACGAGGTCACGCGCGTGGCCAGCGAGGTCGGCACCGAGGGCAAGCTCGGCGGGCAGGCCCGGGTGCGCGGGATGTCGGGTTCGTGGAAGGACCTGACCGAGTCGGTCAACACGATGGCGGACCGGCTGACCGCCCAGGTGCGGGACATCGCCCTGGTGACCACGGCGGTCGCCAAGGGCGATCTGTCCCGCAAGGTGACCGTGCACGTGGCCGGCGAGATGCTGGAGCTGAAGAACACCGTCAACACGATGGTGGACCAGCTTTCGGCCTTCTCCTCCGAGGTGACCCGGGTGGCCCGGGAGGTGGGCACCGAGGGCATCCTGGGCGGCCGGGCGCAGGTGCCCGGGGTGGCCGGCGTGTGGAAGGAGCTGACCGACTCCGTCAACACCATGGCGGGCAACCTGACCGCGCAGGTGCGGGGGATCTCGCAGGTCACGACGGCCGTCGCGAGCGGTGACCTGTCGCAGAAGGTGACGGTGCCGGCGCGGGGCGAGGTGGCGCGGCTCGCCGAGACGATCAACCAGATGACCGAGACGCTGCGGATCTTCGCGGACGAGGTCACCCGGGTGGCGAACGAGGTCGGTGCGGAGGGCCGGCTCGGCGGGCAGGCGAACGTGCCGGGCGCGGCCGGTACCTGGAAGGACCTGACGGACTCCGTCAACACGGTCTTCCGGAACCTGACGACGCAGGTGCGGGACATCGCCACGGTGACGACGGCGGTGGCCAACGGTGATCTGTCGCAGAAGGTCACCGTGGACGTGGCCGGCGAGATGCTGGAGTTGAAGAACACCGTCAACGGCATGGTGGACCAGCTGTCGTCGTTCGGTGCCGAGGTGACGCGGGTCGCGCGGGAGGTCGGTGTCGAGGGTGAGCTGGGCGGCCAGGCGCAGGTGCCGGGCGCGGCGGGCACGTGGAAGGACTTGACGGACTCCGTCAACACCGCGTTCCGCAACCTGACCGGTCAGGTGCGCAACATCGCCCAGGTGACGACGGCGGTGGCGAACGGTGATCTGTCGCAGAAGGTCACCGTGGACGTCTCGGGTGAGATGCTCCAGCTGAAGAACACCGTGAACACCATGGTGGACCAGCTGTCGAGCTTCGCCGACCAGGTCACGCGGATGGCCCGGGACGTGGGTACGGAGGGCCGGCTGGGCGGTCAGGCCCGGGTGGACGGCGTTTCGGGTACGTGGAAGGAGTTGACGGATTCCGTCAACTTCATGGCCGGCAACCTTACGTCGCAGGTGCGGCAGATCGCCCAGGTGACGACGGCGGTGGCGCGCGGTGACCTGTCGCAGAAGATCGATGTCGACGCGCGCGGCGAGATCCTTGAGCTGAAGAACACGATCAACACGATGGTGGACCAGCTGTCCGCCTTCGCCGACCAGGTGACCAGGGTCGCGCGGGACGTGGGTACCGAGGGGCGTCTCGGCGGGCAGGCGCAGGTCCCCGGTGTCGCCGGTGTCTGGCGGGACCTGACCGACTCCGTGAACGGCATGGCGGGCAACCTGACGGCCCAGGTGCGCAATATCGCGCAGGTCGCCACCGCCGTGGCGCGCGGTGACCTGTCCCAGAAGATCACCGTGGACGCGCGCGGGGAGATCCTGGAGCTGAAGAACACGCTGAACACGATGGTGGACCAGCTGTCGTCGTTCGCCGACCAGGTCACCCGGGTGGCCCGTGAGGTGGGTACGGAGGGCATTCTCGGCGGTCAGGCCGAGGTGCAGGGGGTCTCCGGCACCTGGAAGGACCTCACGCAGTCCGTGAACTTCATGGCGAACAACCTGACGATCCAGGTGCGCAACATCGCCGAGGTCACGACGGCGGTCGCGAAGGGTGATCTGTCGAAGAAGATCACTGTTGACGCGAAGGGCGAGATCCTTGAGCTCGTCACGACGGTCAACACCATGGTTGATCAACTCTCAAGCTTCGCCGAGCAGGTGACCCGGGTGGCCCGTGAGGTGGGCACCGAGGGCATCCTGGGCGGCCAGGCGCACGTGCCCGGAGTCACGGGCATCTGGAAGGACCTCAGCAACAACGTCAACCTGATGGCCAACAACCTGACCATGCAGGTGCGCAACATCTCGCAGGTGGCCGCGGCCGTCGCCAACGGCGATCTGACGCGGCAGGTGACGATCGAGGCGCGCGGTGAGGTGGCGCAGCTCGCCGACACCATCAACACCATGGTCAAGACGCTGAGTTCGTTCGCCGACCAGGTCACCAAGGTGGCCCGCGAGGTGGGCACGGACGGCATCCTGGGCGGTCAGGCGCATGTCCCGGGTGTGGCCGGTACCTGGAAGGACCTCACCGAGTCGGTGAACCAGATGGCGTCCAACCTGACCGGTCAGGTGCGCAACATCGCCATGGTCACCACGGCCATCGCCAAGGGTGACTTGACGAAGAAGATCGACATTGACGCCCGCGGCGAGATCCTCGAACTGAAGACGACGATCAACACGATGGTTGACCAGCTGTCCAGCTTCGCCGAGGAGGTCACGCGGGTGGCCCGCGAGGTGGGCACGGAGGGCCAGCTGGGCGGCCAGGCACGCGTGCGCGACGTGGACGGCACCTGGCGCGACCTGACCGAGTCCGTGAACGAGATGGCCGGGAACCTGACCCGGCAGGTGCGGGCCATCGCGCGCGTGGCGACGGCGGTGACCCGGGGCGACCTGAACCTGAAGATCGACGTGGACGCGGCCGGCGAGATCCAGGAGTTGCAGGACTACATCAACAAGATGATCGCCAACCTGCGCGACACCACGATCGCCAACAAGGAGCAGGACTGGCTCAAGGGCAACCTGGCCCGTATCTCCGCCCTGATGCAGGGCCGCCGGGACCTGGAGGACGTGGCCTCGCTGATCATGAGTGAGCTGACGCCGGTGGTGTCCGCGCAGCACGGCGCGTTCTTCCTGGCGATGCCGCTGATGGAGGGCAAGGGCGTCGGCAACGGCGAGGACGACTACGAGCTGCGGATGCTGGGCTCGTACGGCTACTCGATGGGCTCCATGCCGACGTCGTTCCGGCCCGGTGAGGCGCTGATCGGCACGGCCGCCCAGGAGAAGCGCACGATCCTGGTGGACAAGGCGCCCAACGGCTATCTGAAGATCTCCTCCGGGCTCGGCGAGGCCCCGCCCGCGCAGGTGATCGTGTTGCCGGTGCTGTTCGAGGGCAAGGTGCTCGGTGTGATCGAGCTGGCGTCGTTCACGCCGTTCACGCAGATCCAGCGGGACTTCCTCAACCAGATCGCCGAGATGATCGCGACCAGCGTCAACACCATCTCGGTCAACACCAAGACCGAGAAGCTGCTCAAGCAGTCGCAGGAGCTGACCGAGCAACTGCGAGAGCGGTCGGCCGAGCTGGAGAACCGGCAGAAGGCGCTGCAGGCCTCCAACGCCGAACTGGAGGAGAAGGCCGAGCTGCTGGCCCGGCAGAACCGGGACATCGAGGTGAAGAACACCGAGATCGAGGAGGCCCGGCAGGTCCTGGAGGAGCGTGCCGAGCAGCTCGCGGTGTCGATGCGCTACAAGAGCGAGTTCCTCGCCAACATGTCGCACGAGCTGCGCACGCCGCTCAACTCGCTGCTGATCCTGGCGAAGCTGCTCGCGGACAACGCCGAGGGCAATCTCTCGCCGAAGCAGGTGGAGTTCGCCGAGACCATCCACGGCGCGGGCTCCGACCTGCTCCAGCTGATCAACGACATCCTGGACCTGTCGAAGGTCGAGGCGGGCAAGATGGACGTCTCCCCGACCCGGATCGCGCTCGTCCAGCTCGTGGACTACGTGGAGGCCACCTTCCGGCCGCTGACAGCGGAGAAGGGCCTGGACCTGTCCGTGCGGGTCTCCCCGGAGCTGCCGGCGACCCTGCACACCGACGAGCAGCGGTTGTTGCAGGTGCTGCGCAACCTGCTGTCCAACGCGGTGAAGTTCACCGACTCCGGTTCGGTGGAGCTGGTGATCCGGCCCGCCGGCGCCGATGTGCCGGATTCCATCCGTGAGCAGTTGCTGGAGGCCGGTTCGCTGGCCGATCCGGACGGCGAGCTGATCGCGTTCTCGGTGACGGACACCGGCATCGGCATCGCGGCCAGCAAGATGCGGGTCATCTTCGAGGCGTTCAAGCAGGCGGACGGCACCACCAGCCGCAAGTACGGCGGTACCGGACTCGGGCTGTCGATCTCGCGGGAGATCGCGCAGTTGCTCGGCGGTGAGATCCACGCGCAGAGCGAGCCCGGGCGCGGCTCGACGTTCACGCTCTACCTGCCGCTGCACATGAGCGAACTGCCGCCGCAGGGCTACCAGCAGTCCGCGCCCGCGCTGGAGGCCGGCGACCTGGTCGCCTCCGAGGCGCATCTGTCCTCGGAGCTGTCCGCGGTGGAGATCGAGACGCCGGCCGAGGTGAAGTCGTACCAGGAGACGCAGCACGGTCCCGCCGCGCTCTTCCGGCGCCGGCGGCGCACCCTGCCGCGCGAGACGCAGCGGGCCGAGCAGTGGACGGCCGTCCCCGAGCAGGAGCAGCCCGCGCCGCCGACGGTGCGGTTCGGCGGGGAGAAGGTGCTGATCGTCGACGACGACATCCGTAACGTGTTCGCGCTCACCAGCGTGCTGGAGCAGCACGGGCTGTCGGTGCTGTACGCCGAGAACGGACGGGAGGGCATCGAGGTCCTGGAGCAGCACGACGATGTGGCGGTGGTGCTGATGGACATCATGATGCCGGAGATGGACGGGTACGCGACGACCACGGCGATCCGCCGGATGCCGCAGTTCGCGGGCCTGCCGATCATCGCGTTGACCGCGAAGGCGATGAAGGGCGACCGGGAGAAGGCGATCCAGTCGGGCGCCTCCGACTACGTCACCAAGCCCGTCGACCCCGACCACCTGCTGTCGGTGATGAGTCAGTGGATGAGGCCGGAGTGAGCCGGGCGGGACGGCCCGGCCGGGTGCGCCGGGACGCCGGGGGAACCCGCGGCGCGTGCGGGGAGTTGCTGCATGATGGGGGTCGGGACCACGCGGGAGTCCGGGATTCCGGGAACCATTCGGGATCTCGCCGCGTTTCCGGTACGTGCACAGTGACATCGCGGTGACAGGGTGTGGCGACAGGCGGGGTGCGGCTACGATGACCGGCACAAGGACGGGCGACGAAAGGGAGTCGTCCCCTGGGGCGGCGCCCGGTGTACCGCCGGGGCGAGGAGGGCGGGCCATGGTGCAGAAGGCCAAGATCCTCCTGGTCGATGACCGGCCGGAGAATCTGCTGGCGCTGGAGGCGATCCTCTCGGCGCTCGATCAGACACTGGTGCGGGCATCGTCCGGGGAGGAAGCGCTCAAGGCACTGCTCACGGACGATTTCGCGGTCATCCTGCTGGATGTCCAGATGCCGGGCATGGACGGTTTCGAGACCGCCGCGCACATCAAGCGGCGGGAGCGGACGAGGGACATCCCGATCATCTTCCTCACGGCCATCAACCACGGCCCGCACCACACTTTCCGGGGCTACGCGGCGGGCGCGGTGGACTACATCTCCAAGCCGTTCGACCCGTGGGTGCTGCGCGCGAAGGTCTCGGTGTTCGTCGAGCTGTACATGAAGAACTGCCAGCTGCGGGAGCAGGCGGCGCTGTTGCGGCTCCAGTTGGAGGGCGGCGGCAAGGGCGGGGTGGCCGGCAAGGAGTCGGCCGGGCTGCTCGCCGAGCTGTCCGCGCGGCTCGCGGCCGTCGAGGAGCAGGCGGAGGCGCTGTCCAAGCAACTGGACGACGATTCCGCGGACGCGGCGGCGGTGGCGACGGCGGCCCATCTGGAGCGCAAACTCACCGGCTTGCGCCGTGCCCTGGACGCGCTGGAGCCGGGCACGGGCGGCAGCGGTGCCTCGGTGCCCTCGCAGAACTGACCGAGCCCGTTCCGCAGATGCGGCTGAGTGCGCGTCAATTTCGCTCCTCCGCAGGCACGACACGAACGGGTGAAGCTATGGGCACACGTGTCCGCTGTCGTCTCCCCCGGTAACCTCACACCCATGGCCTCACGTCCCTCCGCAGCCAAGAAGCAGCCCGCCAAGAAGGCGGCCGCTCCCGCGAAGGCTCCGGCGAAGAAGGCCGTCGCGAAGAAGGCACCGGCCAAGAAGGCGCCCGCGAAGAAGGCCGTGGTGCGGAGGTCCGCGCCGCCGAAGCCGGTGCCCAGCCCCACGGGGGGCGTCTACCGGGTGGTGCGCGCCCTGTGGCTGGGCCTCGCGCACGCCGTCGGCGCCGTCTTCCGCGGCATAGGGCAGGGCGCGAAGAACCTCGACCCGGCCCATCGCAAGGACGGTGTCGCGCTGCTGCTGCTCGGCATCGCGCTGATCGTCGCCGCGGGTACCTGGGCGGACCTGCGCGGACCCGTCGGCGACCTGGTGGAGATCCTGGTCACCGGCGCCTTCGGCCGGCTCGACCTGCTGGTGCCGATACTGCTCGCGGTGATCGCCGTACGGTTCATCCGCCACCCGGAGAAGCCGGAGGCCAACGGACGGATCGTGATCGGCCTGTCCGCGCTCACCGTCGGCGTGCTCGGCCAGGTCCACATCGCCTGCGGCTCACCCGCGCGCAGCGTCGGCATGCAGGGCATAAGGGACGCCGGCGGCCTCATCGGCTGGGCGGCGGCCACTCCGCTGACGTACGCCATGACCGAGATGCTCGCCGTACCCCTGCTGGTGCTGCTGACGATCTTCGGGCTGCTCGTGGTGACCGCCACCCCGGTCAACGCCGTCCCGCAGCGGCTGCGGCGGCTCGGCGTAGTGCTGGGCGTGCTGCACGACCACGAGGCGGACCGGTTCGCCGCCGAGGAGGGGTCCTACGACGAGCAGTGGCGGGAGGAGGCGCCCGCGCGCCCGCGCAGGCGCTCCGGCGGCCCTCGGGCGTACGACCCCGAAGGCGCCGAGGCCGCGGCCCTCGCGCAGCGCCGCGGGCGCCCCAGGCGCTCCGCGGTGCCCCAGCCGGATCCGCGGCGGCACCCGGACGCCGTGGACGTCGCCGCGGCGGCCGCCGCCGCGCTGGACGGTGCCGTGCTGCACGGCATGCCGCCCTCCCCGCTGGTCGCCGACCTCACCCAGGGCGTGGGCGAGCGCGAGGACACCACCCCGGTGCCCGCCTCCGCCCCCGCCGCCGTACCCGAGCCGGCGCCGGTGCCCGCCGCCCGCCCGAAGCGGGAGAAGTCCGAGCCCGCGGCCGTACCCGACCTGACCAAGGCCGTACCCGACCTGACGAAGAAGGCCCCCGAGGCGCCCCGGGAGCTGCCCGCGCGCGCGGAGCAGCTCCAGCTGTCCGGGGACATCACTTATGCGCTGCCCTCCCTGGAGCTGCTCCGGCGGGGCGGTCCCGGCAAGGCGCGCAGCGCCGCCAACGACGCGGTCGTCGCCTCGCTCACCCAGGTCTTCACCGAGTTCAAGGTCGACGCGGCCGTCACCGGCTTCACCCGGGGCCCGACGGTCACCCGCTACGAGGTGGAGCTGGGCCCCGCCGTGAAGGTCGAGCGGATCACCGCGCTGACCAAGAACATCGCCTACGCGGTGGCCAGCCCGGACGTGCGGATCATCAGCCCCATCCCCGGCAAGTCCGCGGTCGGCATCGAGATCCCCAACACCGACCGGGAGATGGTCAACCTCGGCGACGTGCTGCGCCTGGCGGAGTCCGCCGAGGACGACGACCCGATGCTGGTCGCCTTCGGCAAGGACGTCGAGGGCGGGTACGTCATGCACTCGCTGGCGAAGATGCCGCACATGCTGGTCGCCGGTGCCACCGGCTCCGGCAAGTCGTCCTGCATCAACTGCCTGATCACCTCGGTGATGATGCGGGCGACCCCCGAGGACGTCCGAATGATCCTGGTCGACCCCAAGCGCGTGGAGCTGACCGCCTACGAGGGCATCCCGCACCTGATCACGCCGATCATCACCAACCCCAAGCGGGCCGCCGAGGCGCTGCAGTGGGTGGTCCGCGAGATGGACCTCAGGTACGACGACCTGGCCGCCTACGGCTACCGGCACATCGACGACTTCAACCGCGCGGTGCGCGAGGGCAAGGTCGAGTCGCCGCCGGGCAGCGAGCGCGAGCTCCAGCCGTACCCGTACCTGCTGGTGATCGTGGACGAGCTGGCGGACCTGATGATGGTCGCCCCGCGCGACGTCGAGGACGCCATCGTGCGCATCACGCAGCTCGCG
Source organism: Streptomyces nogalater (assembly GCF_039532885.1). Lineage (NCBI taxonomy): Bacteria > Bacillati > Actinomycetota > Actinomycetes > Kitasatosporales > Streptomycetaceae > Streptomyces > Streptomyces nogalater. The sequence goes on from NZ_BAAASM010000010.1 coordinate 12,926, forward strand.
CGCGCGGCCGGCATCCATCTGGTGCTCGCCACCCAGCGCCCGTCGGTCGACGTGGTCACCGGTCTGATCAAGGCCAACGTGCCCTCCCGGCTGGCGTTCGCCACCTCCTCGCTGGCCGACTCGCGGGTCATCCTCGACCAGCCGGGCGCCGAGAAGCTGATCGGCAAGGGTGACGGCCTGTTCCTGCCGATGGGCGCGAACAAGCCGACCCGTATGCAGGGCGCGTTCGTGACCGAGGAGGAGGTCGCGGCCGTCGTCCGGCACTGCAAGGAGCAGATGGCGCCCGTCTTCCGGGACGACGTCACCGTGGGCAGCAAGCAGAAGAAGGAGATCGACGAGGACATCGGCGACGACCTCGACCTGCTGTGCCAGGCCGCCGAGCTGGTCGTCTCCACCCAGTTCGGGTCGACGTCGATGCTCCAGCGCAAGCTGCGCGTCGGCTTCGCCAAGGCGGGGCGGCTGATGGACCTCATGGAGTCCCGCAACATCGTGGGACCGAGCGAGGGCTCCAAGGCGCGGGACGTCCTGGTGAAACCGGACGAGCTGGACGGTGTGCTCGCGATGATCCGCGGGGAGACCGAGGGGTGACACCAAGGGCCGTTCGGCCCAGCCCGGTTACGCCGGGTGGCCGAGCGGCCGTGACCCACCCGTTAGGGCGCATGGGGCAACCGTTTGGGTTTGGCGTACGTCCAGTTGAGCGAAAGGTCAGGTAAGGACCTCGCCCTGGGGTACCTGCTTGTCCGACCATCGGCATGTCGTGCCAATCCGTTGGCGTACAAAGTCATACCGTCCGGTTGCCCCACCCTTTCGTCACCCCCCTAGACTGAGCTTCCAGCACAGGTGGCTACACGCTCGAAAGGCGCCCCCGTGTCCATCGGCAACTCCCCTGAAGACGAGCGTCCGTTCCAAGACGAGTCCCAGGAAGCCCGACCCTCCGTGGGCCGCGTCCTGAAGCAGGCGCGGATCGCGGCCGGGCTGACCGTGGACGACGTCAGCACCGCCACTCGTGTCCGTATCGCCATCGTGCACGCCATCGAGGCGGACGACTTCGCCCCCTGCGGCGGCGACGTGTACGCCCGTGGGCACATCCGCACGCTGGCCAGGGCCGTCCACCTCGACCCCGAGCCGCTGATCGCGCAGTACGACGCCGAGCACGGCGGCCGTCCCGCGCCCACCCCCGCCGCGCCGCTGTTCGAGGCGGAGCGGATCCGGCCCGAGCGGCGCGGCCCGAACTGGACGGCGGCGATGGTCGCCGCCATCGTCGTCGTGATCGGGTTCGTCGGGTTCACCGCGTTCAAGGGCGGCTCCTCCTCCGGCGACTCCAAGTCCCAGGTCGCCGAGGGCGCCCCGGCCGGCGCCGGCGAGAGCGCCACGGCCCCGCCGAAGAAGGACAAGCCGGCCGAGCCATCCGGCGAGCCCTCCGACAGCGCCATCGCCGCCGCGCCCCAGGACAAGGTGACCGTCCAGGTCAGCGCGCCCAACGGACGCAGCTGGATCTCCGCCAAGGACCACAACGGCCGGATGCTCTTCGACGGGTTGCTGAAGCAGGGCCAGTCCAAGACCTTCCAGGACAGCTCCAAGATCAACCTCATCCTCGGCGACGCGGGCGCGATCGAGCTGTACGTCAACGGCAAGAAGATCGAGGACACCTTCCGGCCCGGTGCGGTGGAGCGTCTCACCTACACCAAGGGCGACCCCGTGGCGGGCTGACCGGCTGTGTTTCGCCGGGTGTGACGGAGTCGGCCGGGCCCGGCCAACCCCGTCGACGAGGGCTGTCGGCGAGACAAAGTAGTCTTGAGCACATGCCTGAACGCCGTACCGTCGCACTCGTCACTCTCGGCTGCGCTCGTAACGAGGTGGATTCCGAGGAGCTCGCAGGCCGTTTGGAGGCGGACGGCTGGCAGCTCGTGGACGACGCCGCGGACGCCGACGTCGCCGTGGTCAACACCTGTGGCTTCGTGGAGGCCGCCAAGAAGGACTCCGTCGACGCCCTGCTGGAGGCCAACGATCTCAAGGGCCACGGGAGAACCCAGGCCGTCGTGGCGGTGGGCTGCATGGCCGAGCGGTACGGCAAGGAACTGGCCGAGGCGCTGCCCGAAGCCGACGGTGTGCTCGGCTTCGACGACTACACGGACATCTCCGACCGCCTGCAGACCATCCTGTCCGGCGGCATCCACGCCTCCCACACCCCGCGCGACCGGCGCAAGCTGCTGCCGATCAGCCCGGCCGAACGACAGGAATCGGCCGCGTCCGTGGCGCTGCCCGGGCACGCCCCGGCCGACCTGCCCGAGGGCGTCGCCCCCGCCTCCGGGCCCCGCGCGCCGCTGCGCCGCCGCCTGGACGGCTCCCCGGTCGCCTCGGTCAAGGTCGCCTCGGGCTGCGACCGGCGCTGCTCCTTCTGCGCCATCCCGTCCTTCCGCGGTTCCTTCATCTCCCGCCGCCCCAGCGACGTCCTGAACGAGACCCGCTGGCTGGCCGAGCAGGGCGTGAAGGAGATCATGCTGGTCTCCGAGAACAACACCTCCTACGGCAAGGACCTGGGCGACATCCGTCTGCTGGAGTCCCTGCTGCCGGAGCTGGCCGCCGTGGACGGCATCGAGCGGGTCCGGGTGAGCTACCTCCAGCCGGCCGAGATGCGCCCCGGGCTGATCGACGTGTTGACCTCGACGCCCAAGGTCGCCCCGTACTTCGACCTGTCCTTCCAGCACTCCGCGCCGAACGTGCTGCGCGCCATGCGCCGCTTCGGCGACACCGACCGGTTCCTGGAGCTGCTGGACACCATCCGCGGCAAGGCGCCCGAGGCCGGCGTGCGGTCCAACTTCATCGTCGGCTTCCCCGGCGAGACCGAGTCGGACCTGGCCGAACTGGAGCGCTTCCTGAACGGCGCCCGGCTGGACGCCATCGGCGTCTTCGGCTACTCCGACGAGGAGGGCACGGAAGCGGCGACCTACGACACCAAGCTGGACGAGGATGTCGTCGCCGAGCGCCTGGCCCACATCTCCCGACTGGCCGAGGAACTCGTCTCCCAGCGCGCCGAGGAGCGCGTCGGCGAGACCGTGCGGGTCCTGGTGGAGTCGGTGGACGAGGAGGAGGGCGTCCACGGCCGTGCCGCGCACCAGGCGCCGGAGACCGACGGCCAGGTGCTGCTCACGAGCGGCGAGGGCCTGAGCGTCGGACGTATGGTCGAGGCGAAGGTGGTCGGTACGGAAGGTGTCGACCTGGTGGCCGAGCCGCTGGCCGGCTCGCTCGCGTGTAGTGAGGAGGCGGGCAGATGACCGGAGTCCCGGCATCCGCCGCGGGCGGCTCCTCCGGCGCGCACCGCGCCCGGGGTTCCGCCGCCGCTGCCGACGGCGCCCGGACCGAGGTCCCCGGTTCTGCTTCCGATCCCGCCGACGAGGGCGGCAAGGCCGCCCGTGGCGGCAAGATCACGGCTGCGGCCGTCAACCAGGCCAGTGTCTGGAACGTCGCCAACCTGCTGACCATGCTGCGGCTGCTGCTGGTGCCCGGCTTCGTGGCGCTGATGCTGGCGGACGGCGGCTACGACCCGGCCTGGCGCTCGCTGGCCTGGGCCGCCTTCGCCATCGCCATGATCACCGATCTGTTCGACGGGCATCTGGCGCGGACGTACAACCTGGTCACCGACTTCGGGAAGATCGCCGACCCCATCGCCGACAAGGCGATCATGGGGGCGGCGCTCGTCTGTCTGTCGGCGCTGGGCGATCTGCCCTGGTGGGTGACGGCCGTGATCCTCGGCCGGGAACTCGGCATCACCCTGCTGCGTTTTCTGGTCATTCGCTACGGCGTGATCCCCGCCAGCCGCGGCGGCAAGCTGAAGACCCTCACCCAGGGCGTGGCCGTCGGCATGTACGTCCTGGCGCTGACGGGCTGGCTGGCCACTCTGAGGTTCTGGGTGATGGCCGCGGCGGTCGTCCTCACGGTCGCAACGGGCCTCGACTACGTAAGACAAGCCATTGTGCTGCGCCGGCGGGGAATCGCCGAGCGCGCGGCGGCGTTGGAGGAGAAGGACGCGTGAGCTCCCAGGCCACCGAACTGGTGCGACTACTGACCGTGAGGGGCGAGACCCTTGCCGTCGCCGAGTCGCTGACCGGTGGCCTGGTGGCGGCGGAGATCACTGGGGTACCCGGGGCGTCCCGGGTGTTCCGGGGCTCGGTCACCGCCTACGCCACCGAGCTGAAGCACGGCCTGCTGGGTGTCGACGGTTCCCTGCTGGCCCAGCACGGTGCGGTGGATCCGCAGGTCGCGGGCCAGATGGCGGCCGGAGTCCGCACGCTTCTCGGCGCCGACTGGGGGATCGCCACCACCGGAGTGGCAGGCCCCGACCCGCAGGACGGCAAGCCCGTCGGGACGGTCTTCGTGGCCGTGGACGGGCCCCTTGCCGACCGGTCCGGTTCTGCCGGTGGCGGAAAAGTCCGGGCCCTGCGGTTGAACGGCGGCCGTGCGGAAATTCGTATGGAGAGTGTACGGAGCGTACTCGCAGTGCTTCTGGAGCAGCTTGCGGGCGAACAGACTGGGAATGAGCGGGCACAGGATACGGAACGGAACGGGGGGTTTTGATGTTTGCAGCCCTGAGTGAACACGACATCGCTCCCCGCACGGCCGCGGCGCGAGGCGGTACGGTGGGGCGAGAAGGATGCGGCTACGCGGTCCGAGGAGGGAGCCACCGATGATTCTGCTCCGTCGCCTGCTGGGTGACGTGCTGCGTCGGCAGCGCCAACGCCAGGGCCGTACTCTGCGCGAAGTCTCCTCGTCCGCCCGAGTCTCACTCGGCTATCTCTCCGAGGTGGAGCGGGGGCAGAAGGAGGCTTCCTCCGAACTGCTCGCCGCTATCTGCGACGCGCTGGACGTACGGATGTCGGAACTCATGCGGGAAGTGAGCGACGAGCTGGCGCTCGCCGAACTCGCCCAGTCCGCCCGCGCCACCGAGCCTGTGCCCACGCCGGTCCGACCGATGCTGGGCTCCGTGTCGGTGACCGGTGTGCCACCGGAACGGGTGACCATCAAGGCGCCCGCGGACGTGGTCGCCGCGTGAGCTACGCGCGCGCGGCCTGACGACCCCGAACGAACGAAGCCCCGGCCGGGCCTCTCCGGATTCCTCCGGACAGCCCGGCCGGGGCTTCTTGCCTGCCAGTGCGGCTTTTCTTCCCATATTTTCTGTAGTTCCCGTTTGCCGGGGTTGTGTGGTGCGGTCATCGTGGGAGGGACGTGACGGCGCCGAAGCACCGGAGGAAGCGATGTACGTCGTGAAGAGCCCGTTGGCCGACGCGGACCTGAAGATCGTGGCCGAGGCGCTCCAGGGCGCCCTCATGGACCTGGTGGACCTCGCGCTGACCGGCAAGCAGATCCACTGGAACATCGTCGGCCCCCGGTTCCGCTCCATCCACCTCCAGCTGGACGAGGTCGTCGCCTCCGCCCGCGCCCACTCCGACACGGTAGCCGAGCGGGCGTCGGCCCTGGGCGTACCGCCCGACGGCCGTGCCACCACGGTGGCCTCCGGCAGCGGCATCAAGACGGCACCGGCGGGGTGGATCAAGGACACGGACGCGGTCTCCGCGATGGTGGACGCGCTGGGCTCGGTGATCACCCGGATGCGTGAACGGGTGACCGCGACCGAGGCGCCCGACCCGGTCTCCCAGGACCTCCTCATCGCGATCACCGCGGACCTGGAGAAACACCACTGGATGTTCCAGGCGGAGAACGCCTAGCGGGGGAGGCCGGGGCGCTCCACGGTTTCCCCGCGCCCGAGTGGTCCGGTGGTGCATCGGTGAGCCCGTGGTGCGCCTCCCGCGCGGGGCGGGCGGCGGTCTAGCGTCCGGCTGGAGGTGATGGCGGGCATGGCAGGACGCATAGTGCGCTGGGGGGTCGCGCTCGGGCTCGGGGCCCTGTGGTGGTGGGCCGTGCTGCGGCTGGCCGCGGGGGAGGGCTCGGGCGTGCTGGAGGGGGCCGTCGCGGCCGGCGGCTGGGGGCTGAGCCTGCTGCCCGTGCACTGTGTCCCCAAGGCGCGTGCGACCGGGGCCGTGCCGGCGGGGCGCTGGGTGGCCGCCTGGCGGGCCGGGGACGTCGCCAGAGCATCGCCACACCCCCGTTCGGGCGAAGCGCCCGACCCGTCGTGAACCCCGGCGCGCTCGCTGCCGGGTACTACAGCACCGCGGACGCCACGCGCCGTCCGGCTCGCCGACCTGGCCCGGTGGTGTCATGCGGGTCGCCACAGCCTCGGGGTTGTGCCTGGGTCGTGCGGTCTTGCGTGCGGGGGCGGTCCTGGGGGTGCTGTGGCGGGTTGTCGTGGCGGGCTGTCGTGGGGTGCGGATGCGGTGCCGTCCGGACCGTCGGCGTCCCGGTCGGTGCGGGGCGCCCTCGTTGCGCGCCTCGGTGAGCAGGACGGCACAGGTCCGGCGATGGCGCCGGCGGCTCTGGTGGGGGAGACGGTGCGTCCGTTGACGTCGTAGGCGCTCAGGGGCATGCCGGGGACGGCGCGAGGGGCTCTGGCCGGGCGTCGATCGGGCCGGGCGGATCGCTCAGGGGGTACGCGGGCGGCGGGGGTACTTCTCCCGCCAGCGCTGGGGCGAGCCCGGAGCCGGAGCGGGGCCTAGCTGACAGGTGGGGCACCAGTAGGTGGGGCGTTCCTGGGAACCGTCGCCCTGGTCGGCCACCCGGACGGAGGTGTGGCAGCGCAGGCATGGCCGGGGCGCTCGGCCGTAGACGAACAGGTCGTGCCGGTGCACGCCGGTGGTCTGCCGGACCGGGCGGTCGCGGTTCGCCTCCAGCAGCCGCTTGGCCAGGCCGGGCAGCTTCTCGGCGCGGTCGGCGGGCAGTGCGCCGACGGGCAGCCACGGGGTCACGCCGAGCAGGAAGCACAGCTCGCTCTTGTAGATGTTGCCGATGCCGGCCAGATTGCGCTGATCCAGCAGGGCCTCGCCGAGCGGACGGGTAGGGTCGGCCAGGAGGTTGGCCAGGGCACGCTCGGGATCCCAGTCCGGGCCGAGCAGGTCGGGGCCCAGATGGCCGACGACCCGCTCCTCGTCGGCCGTGCGCAGCAGCTCCAGGACCTGAAGGCGATAGCCGACGGCCGCGTGGTCGGCGGTGGACAGGACGGCGCGGATCTGGTGGGCGGGCCCGCCCCGCCAGCGCTCGCCCGCGCCGTACACCTTCCACGCGCCCTCCATCCGCAGATGGGTGTGCAGGGTCAGATCGCCTTCGAAGCGGGTCAGCAGGTGCTTGCCGCGCGGGATCGTGCTCAGCACCCTGCGGCCGGCCAGGTCCACCGTCGCGTACTTCGGCACGCGGAAGTCGCTGCGGGTCAGCGCCTTGCCCGCGAGAGCCTCGTGCAGCCGCCGCGCGGCCTGCCAGACCGTGTCACCTTCGGGCATGCCTCAAGCGTGCCATGTGGGGGTCGGGGGGTGGCGGTGTGCCGGAGTAGGGCCGGCCGGGGTGCTTGCCCGTGTGTGACGGCGCCGCGAGGCGCCGGCACGCTGTCGGGCCTGGGGCGCGGGGTGCCCGGGACGTGCCGGGTGGTGCTTCGGTCGCCTCACGGTCTCAGGCGTAGGCCGCGCGGTGTCGCCACGAAACCGGCCGTCTCCAGCAGGGCGCCTATGGGGGACGTCAGGGCCTGGGCACCGTTGATCCGCTCCACCGTGACCGTGCCGAGCGAGCCGGCGCGGGCCGCCGTGGCCAGCGCCTCGGCGGCCGCGCGCAGCCGGGGGTCGTCCGTCGCGGCGGTGTCCGGGGCGGTGGGCCAGACCAGCAGCGTCTTGCCGCCGCGCTCCATGTAGAGCGTCAGTTCGCCGTCCACCAGCACCACCAGCGAACCCGCCTTCCGGCCCGGCTTGTGGCCGGCCCCGGTCGGCGGCTCCGGCCAGGGCAGCGCGGAGCCGTAGGCGTTCGCGGGGTCGGCCGCGGCGAGGACCACGGCACGGGAACCGGGCGCGGTGGAGCCCGTACGGCCATAGCCGTAGCCGCCGTGGGCGCGGTGCGGGGCGGTACCGGGGGAGGCACCCGGGCCGTAGGCGGTGCTGCCGCCGCGGGGGCCGCCGTAGCCGGGGGAGGCGAACGGGTCCGTGGAGCCGCGGGACGAGAACGGGTCGCCGTCGGCGCCGGTGTGGTCGTCCGGCGGCCAGGTGAAGTCGCCGTCCAGACCGGGGTGGGTGAAGCCGCCGTCGGTTCCGTCGAAGGGGCCGGGGGCGGGGGCGTGGTCGGGCGGGATGCCGTCGCTGCCGTCGCTGCGGTGGGCCGCGTGGGCTCCCCGAGGGCCGTCGAACGGGTCCGGGAAGCCCTGCTCGGCGAAGCCGTTCCCGACGCCTGGGGAGCCGAAGCCGTTCGCCGTGCCGGGGCGGCCGAGGCCGTTCGCGGTTCCGGGGGTGCCGAAGCCGTTCGCCGTGCTCGGGGTGCCGAAGCCGTTCCGGTCGGCCGGGGCGGGCAGGCCCTCGGTGCGCTCGCGGGCGTTCGCCACCGCGCGCAGGCGGTCCACCGCGCCGTCCATCGCGAACTGGGCCGCGCCCAGCCCCTCCACCACATAACCGCGCCGGGCCTGGCCGCTCTCCTCGAACACCGACAACACCCGGTACACCGCCGAGAAGCCGCCCTCGACCCCCTCCGCGGCGACCGCGCCCCGGGTGACCACGCCGTGCCGGTCCAGGAGCGTACGGGCCAGCGCGTGCGCGCGCACGGTGGCATCCGGCTCGGCCGCCGGCAGCAGCGACCAGCGGCCCGCGACGGTCGGCGGCCCGGTACGGGAGGCGGCGCGCGCGGCCGCCGTCAGGGAGCCGTAGCGCCCGCGCGGGACGGCGCGCTTGGCGCGGTGCGCGGTCGAGCCCGCCGTACGGCCGGAGCCCAGCAGGGCGCGCATCGGCGCGAGGGTGTCGTTGGTGAGCCGGCCGGACCAGGCGAGGTCCCACAGGGCGTCGGCCAGCTGGGGATCGGTGACCTCCGGGTGGGTGGTGGCGCGGACCTGGTCGGCGATCTGCCGGAAGAACAGGCCGTACCCACCGCAGAGGGCGTCCAGGACGGACTGGTGGAGCGCGGTCAGCTCCAGCGGGTGCGGTGCCGGGAGCAGCAGCGGGGCCGCGTCCGCCAGATACAGGGAGACCCAGCCGTCCTTGCCGGGCAGGGCGCCCGCGCCGGCCCACACCACCTCGCCCGCGGCGGTCAGCTCGTCGAGCATCGAGGGCGTGTAGCCCGCCACGCGGGAGGGCAGGACCAGTTTCTCCAGCGCGGAGGCGGGCACGGAGGCGCCCTGCATCTGCTCGATGGCCCGCACCAGGCCGTCGACGCCGCGCAGCTCGTGGCCCCTGCCGATGTGCTGCCACTGCGGCAGGAACTGGGCGAGCGCGGCGGGTGGCACCGGCTCCAGCTCGTGCCGCAGGGCCGCCAGGGAGCGGCGGCGCAACCGGCGCAGCACGGCCGCGTCGCACCACTCCTGGCCGATGCCGGCCGGGTGGAACTCTCCCTGGACGACCCGGCCGGCCGCGGCCAGCCGCTGCAGCGCGCCGTCCGTGACCGCGACGCCGAGCCCGAACCGGGCCGCCGCGGTGGCCGAGGTGAACGGGCCGTGCGTACGGGCGTGGCGCGCGAGGAGGTCGCCCAGCGGGTCCTTGACCGGCTCGGTGAACGCCTCGGGGACACCGACCGGCAGCGCCGTGCCGAGCGCGTCGCGCAGCCGGCCCGCGTCCTCCACGGCCGCCCAGTGGTCGGCGCCCGCGATCCGCACCCTGATGGCCCGGCGGGCCCCGGCCAGCTCCCGCGCCCACTCGGGGTCCGCGCCCCGCGCCACCAGCTCCGCGTCGGTCAGCGGGCCGAGCAGCCGGAGCACGTCGGCGACGCCCTCGACGTCCTTGACCCGGCGGTCCTCGGTGAGCCACTGCAGCTCGCGCTCCAGCTCCGTCAGCACGTCGGCATCGAGCAGTTCGCGCAGCTCCGCCTGGCCCAGCAGCTCGGCCAGCAGCCGCGAGTCCAGGGACAGGGCGGCGGCGCGGCGCTCGGCCAGCGGGGAGTCGCCCTCGTACAGGAACTGGGCGACGTACCCGAAGAGCAGGGAACGGGCGAACGGGGACGGCTCGGGGGTGGTGACCTCGACCAGACGCACCTTGCGGGACTCGATGTCGCCCATCAGCTCGACCAGCCCGGGGACGTCGAAGACGTCCTGGAGGCATTCGCGGACCGCCTCCAGGACGATCGGGAACGAGCCGAACTCGCTCGCCACCTGGAGCAGCTGGGCGGCGCGCTGGCGCTGCTGCCACAGCGGGGTGCGCTTGCCGGGGTTGCGGCGCGGCAGCAGCAGCGCGCGGGCGGCGCACTCCCGGAACCGGGAGGCGAACAGTGCCGAGCCGCCGACCTGGTCGGTGACGATCTGGTCGACCTCGCCCTTGTCGAAGGCGACGTCCGCCGCACCGACCGGGGCCTGCTCGCTGTCGTAGGCGGTGCCTGCCTTCGCCGGCTCCTGGTCGAGCAGGTCCAGGCCCAGCAGATCGGCGTCGGGCAGGCGTAGCACGATGCCGTCGTCGGCGTGCATGACCTGCGCGTCCATGCCGTACCGCTCGGACAGGCGGGCGGCGAGGGCGAGTGCCCAGGGGGCGTGGACCTGGGCCCCGAACGGCGAGTGCACGACGACCCGCCAGTCACCCAGCTCGTCGCGGAACCGCTCCACGACGATCGTGCGGTCGTCGGGGACGTGACCACAGGCCTCGCGCTGTTCGCTCAGGTACGACAGCACGTTGTCCGCCGCCCACGCGTCCAGGCCGGCCGCCAGCAGCCGCAGCCGCGCGTCGTCTTGGGGCAGCGAACCGACCTCGCGCAGGAACGCGCCCACCGCGCGGCCCAGCTCCAGCGGGCGGCCCAGCTGGTCGCCCTTCCAGAAGGGCAGCCGGCCCGGCACGCCCGGCGCGGGCGAGACCAGGACGCGGTCGCGCGTGATGTCCTCGATCCGCCAGGAACTCGTGCCCAGCGTGAAGACATCGCCCACGCGGGACTCGTAGACCATCTCCTCGTCCAGCTCGCCGACCCGGCCGCCGCCCTTCTTGGGGTCGGAACCGGCGAGGAAGACCCCGAACAGGCCGCGGTCCGGGATCGTGCCGCCGGAGGTGACGGCCAGGCGCTGGGCGCCCGGGCGGCCGGTGACCGTGCCGGCCACGCGGTCCCACACCACGCGCGGGCGCAGCTCCGCGAACGCGTCGGACGGATAGCGGCCCGCGAGCATGTCCAGCACCGCCGTGAACGCCGACTCGGGCAGCGAGGCGAACGGCGCCGCGCGCCGGACCAGGGCCAGCAGGTCGTCGAACTGCCAGATGTCCAGCGCCGTCATGGCCACCAGCTGCTGCGCGAGCACGTCCAGCGGGTTCGCGGGCACCTTCAGCGACTCGATGGCGCCCGAGCGCATGCGCTCGGTGACCACGGCCGCCTGGACGAGGTCGCCCCGGTACTTCGGGAAGACGACACCGGTTGATACGGCACCCACCTGGTGTCCCGCGCGGCCCACCCTCTGGAGGCCGGAGGCGACCGACGGCGGGGACTCGACCTGCACGACGAGGTCGACGGCACCCATGTCGATGCCCAGTTCCAGGCTGGAGGTGGCCACCACCGCGGGCAGCCGGCCGGCCTTCAGGTCCTCCTCGACCAGGGAGCGCTGCTCCTTGGAGACCGAGCCGTGGTGCGCGCGGGCGATCACCGGCGGCGCGCCCTGGGCCGCGCCCGAGCCGCCCATCAACTGGGCGGGGGCGTGGTGCTCGCCCAGGGGCTCGCCGGTCGCCCGTTCGTACGCGATCTCGTTGAGCCGGTTGCACAGCCGCTCCGCCAGGCGGCGGGAGTTGGCGAAGACGATCGTGGACCGGTGGGCCTGGACCAGGTCGGCGATCCGCTCCTCCACATGCGGCCAGATCGACGGCCGCTCCCCGCCCTCGGCGGCGTCGGTGGCCGGCGAACCTCCCAGCTCACCCATGTCCTCGACCGGGACGACCACGGAGAGGTCGAACTCCTTGCCGGACTCCGGCTGGACGATCTCCACCTTGCGGCGCGGGGACAGATAGCGGGCCACCTCGTCCACCGGGCGTACGGTCGCCGACAGGCCGATCCGGCGGGCGGGCCTCGGCAGCAACTCGTCCAGCCGCTCCAGGGAGAGCGCGAGATGCGCGCCGCGCTTGGTGCCCGCCACCGCGTGCACCTCGTCCAGGATCACCGTCTCCACGCCCGTGAGCGCGTCGCGCGTGGCCGAGGTCAGCATCAGGAACAGCGACTCGGGGGTGGTGATCAGGATGTCCGGTGGGTGGGTGGACAGGGCGCGGCGTTCGGCGGCCGGGGTGTCGCCGGAGCGGATGCCGACCCTGACCTCGGGCTCGGGCAGGCCCAGCCGCACCGACTCCTGGCGGATGCCGGTCAGCGGACTGCGCAGATTGCGCTCCACGTCGACGGCCAGGGCTTTCAGCGGGGACACGTACAGCACCCGGCAGCGTTTCCTGGGGTCGGCCGGGGGCGGCGTCGACGCCAGCTGGTCCAGGGCGGCGAGGAAGGCGGCCAGCGTCTTGCCCGAGCCGGTCGGGGCGACCACCAGCACGTCCGAGCCCTCACGGATGGCCTGCCACGCGCCCGCCTGGGCGGCGGTGGGCGCGGAGAAGGCCCCCGTGAACCAGCCGCGGGTCGCGGGGGAGAAGCCGTCCAGGGCTCGGTGTGCGGAGCTGACCATGCGTCCATCGTGCACCCGCCCACTGACAATCGCCCTGACCTGGGCGAACGGGGGGCGGGGAGTGGGCCGTGGGCCGTGCGTACGGCCGGGCGGACCGCGCTGGGTGAGGGAGGGAGGCGTGCGGGACAGGGGGGCGGGGGTTGTTCAGGGGCCTGGGGGCGAGCGGGCCTGGCGGGATCCGGGGTCGTACCGGCGGGGGCGGGGAGGGCAGGGCGACGGACGGCCGTGGTCCGGCGCGGATGGGACAGACAGGACCGACCTGTGGGTCGGGTGGGATCGGTGGGGAGGAGACCTGGTGGGGCAGGTGGGACAGGTGGGGTGGCGGGTCGGGCGGGACAATGGGCGTATGGCGGGTTCAGGCGAGCGGGCACGGCACTGGCGGTATCCGGAGCTGCCCGGGGTCGACCTGCTGCGGGCCCGCTACATCCGCAAGAACTTCATCCGGCACACCCACGAGAACTTCGTGATCGCGGCCATAGCCGACGGCGTCGAGGTCTTCCACCACCGCGGCTCGGATGTCTCCGCGGGCGCGGGCGCCCTCGCGCTGGTCAACCCGGACACCCCGCACACCGGCCGGGCGGGGGTGCCGGAAGGCTGGCGGTACGGCGCGCTGTACCCCTCGCCCGACGTGGTCGCCGAGATCGCCGCCGAGACCACCACCCTGCGGGGAACGCCCGGCTTCGTCAGCCCGGTCCTCGACGATCCCTACGCCGCCCGTCTGGTCCACCAGGTGCTGCGCGCCACCGACGAGGGCAACGCGCTGGCCGCCGACACGCTCCTGCGGGTCGCCGTGACCAGGCTGCTGCGGCTGAACGGTGGTCCGCTGCCCGAGCGGCGGACCCGGACGGCCGGCGTGCTGATCGCCGCACGCGCGCGTGCGGTGCTGGAAGAGAGGATGGCCCGGCCGCCGACCCTGGAACGGCTGGCCCGGGACCTGGGGACCAGCCCGTTCGCCCTGCTGCGGGCGTTCCGCGACGCCTATGGCATGCCGCCGCACACCTGGCTGACCGACGCCCGGGTGCGCCGCGCCCGGCTGCTGCTGGACGCGGGGACGGCCCCCGCCGAGGCGGCCGTCGCCGTCGGCTTCACCGACCAGCCCCACCTCAACCGGCACTTCACCCGGATCGTCGGCGTGCCCCCGGGCGCGTACCAGCGGGAGCACGTGAACCCGGACGGGCGGGAGCGCGTACCAGGCGGGCGCAAGAACGTACAAGACGCCGGCCGGCCGTCGTCCGTACCGTCCCGGGCGTGACACAGCACATAGCACTCACGGACCGGGCAGCCGACGGCACCCGGAAGCCGGACGCGGCCGTCGTACGGGACGCCCTGGGGGTCGGCGTCGCGGTGGGCCTGTCCGGATTCGCCTTCGGGGTGACCTCGGCCGGCAGTGGACTCGGGCTGCTCCAGACCTGCGCGCTCAGCCTCCTGGTGTTCACCGGCGCCTCGCAGTTCGCCCTCGTCGGGGCGCTGGCCGCCGGCGGCAACCCGTTCACGGCCGTGGCCGGCGCCTTCTTCCTGGGCCTGCGCAACGCCTTCTACGGGCTGCGGCTGTCGCAGTTGCTCGCCCTCCCGCGCGCGGTACGGCCGTTCGCCGCCCAGTGGGTGATCGACGAGACCACCGCGGTGACCCTGGCGCAGCCGACCCGGCGGGCCGCGCGGATCGGCTTCACGGTGACCGGGCTCAGCCTGTACGCACTGTGGAACCTCACCACGTTGCTCGGCGCGCTGGGGGCCGAGGCGATCGGCGACACGCGCGCGTGGGGCCTGGACGCGGCGGGACCCGCGGTGTTCCTGGCACTGCTCGCACCGATGCTGAAGACGGCCACCGAGCGCGCCGTGGCGGGCCTCGCGGTCCTGCTGGGTCTCGGGTTGCTGCCGGTGCTGCCGGCCGGTGTGCCGGTGCTGGTGGCGGCGCTGGCGGCGCCGCTCGCCCTCGTCACCGAGTCCTGGCGCGGCGGCCGTACCGGCGGGCACGCACCGCACGATCCGCCGGGACCGGACGGCCGGTGCGCGCCGGAGGGCCTGGGCGGGACGAACGGCGCGGAGGAGGGCCGGTGACCACCTGGATCGCGATCATCGGGACCGCCGTCGGCTGTTACGCCGTGAAGCTCGCCGGACTGCTCGTCCCGGCGCAGGCCGTCGAGCGGCCTTCGGTGCGGCGGCTGGCCGCCCTGCTGCCGGTCGCCCTGCTCGCCGCGCTCACGGCCCAGCAGACGTTCGCCGACGGGCACACGCTCATGCTGGACGCCCGGGCCGCGGGGCTCGGCGCCGCGGCCGTGGCACTGCTGCTGCGCGCGCCGTTCCTGCTGGTCGTGGCGGCGGCGGTGGTGGTGACGGCGGGCCTGCGGGCCATCGGCGGGTGAGCCGGCCGGGCCCCGTCCGCAAGGCAGGGGCCCGGGGCGGCGGCTCAGCCCACGAAGCGGCCGTAGGCCCGCAGGGTGCGCAGGGCCTCGATCGTCACCAGAGGGCGTGCCTCCAGCGTGGGTGCCGGCGCCCACTGACGCCAGGTGACGGGCCAGCCCCCGTCCTCCTGCTGTCGGGCTGCCAGGTGGTCGAGGGAGCGCGCCATCTCGTCGTCGGTGAACCACGCGCGCGCGAGCGAGTCCGGGCTGCGGGCGAAGTCGTGCGGGAAGTGGTGCTCCCCGGGGGCGTAGCCGGCGGCGACCGGGAACGCGTCGGGACGGTCCGGGTCCAGCGCCGCGAGCCGCTGCTCCCGCACCAGGCGGCCCAGCCGGTCGGCGGCGGCCTCCGCGCGCGGGCGGTCGGGAGCGGCGTCCAGGAAGGCCACGGCGGCCTGCACCTCGTAGGGGTGGGACTTCTCCAGGGACTCCACCGCCTGCCAGCAGTAGTCGGTGGCCCGGAACAGCCAGGCGTGCCACACCTCGTTGCGGTGCAGCAGCCCGACCACCGGGCCGGTGGACAGCAGCTCGCTGGGAGGGTTGTCGACGACCGTGAGGAACGGCGCCGTCGGGTAGCCGCGCTGGCCGGGGTGGACCGCCGGCAGGGCGCCGTCCGGGGTGGAGACGGAGGTCAGATAGCGGCACACGCGTTCCACCCGCTGTCCGCCGCAGCGCCCGACGGCGTCCAGCACGCGCAGGGCGCGCGCGATGTGCAGGGGCTGGCTCACGGGCCCGCGCAGATCGGGCTCCAGCGCGTGCCCGTACCCGCCGTCCTCGTTGCGGTAGGCGTCCAGCGCCGTATCCACGGCCTCCGGGCAGCCGTGCAGGAAGTGGTACGCGAAGAGACGCTGCTCCAGCACGCGCGCGGTGAGCCACACGAACTGTTCGGCGCGGAAGAGCGGGGTGCGCGCCGGGGGCGTGGAGGGGAGTGGGGGGACTCCTGAATCTGCCATGGGTCAGACCGTAGGGCGGAAAGCGGTCCCGGCAGGCGCTCCGGGGCAGGCCCACCCCCGGGGGCGGGATACTGGAGTCATGCGGTTGACGGTCTTCTGGCAGCGAATGGCGGAACACTTCGGTCCGGGGTACGCCGAAACCTTCGCGCGCGATCACGTGATGTCCGAACTGGGCGGACGCACGGTGAACGAGGCGCTGGACGCGGGCTGGGAGGCCAAGGACGTGTGGCGCGTGGTCTGCGCGGTCATGAACGTGCCGGGCGAGAGGCGCTGAGGCGGGCCGACCCGGACACCGGGCGCGCCACGGACCGCTGGAACACCGGAATTGTCACTGTATGTCGGTTGGAAAATCGACAGTACGGTTTCGATCCGTCACGAAGATCGCGCGCGGGCTCCGGTTGTCGGTGGCGTGGGTGAGACTGGGCGGGTGGCACCCACTGACGAGGAATCCCTGGCATCCACCGCCGAGGACGGCGCGCCGTTCGTCCGGCAGGCAGCACCGGCCGCGACGACCCCGCCCGGCCGGCCCCCGCTCGCCGGCGCGGTCGCGCCGGGCGGCCGGATGCCGCGCTGGCTGCCCCGCGCCATGGTGCTCGCGCTCGCGCTGATCGCCGCGTTCCAGCTGGGCAGCTGGGCCTTCCATCAGCTGACCGGACTGTTGATCAACATATTGATCGCGTTCTTCCTGGCTCTCGCGGTCGAGCCGGCGGTGAGCCGGATGGCGGCCCGTGGCATGCGCAGGGGGCTCGCCACGTTCCTGGTCTTCTTCGGGCTGACCATCGTCATAGCCGGGTTCGTCACCCTGCTCGGCTCGATGCTGGCCGGCCAGATCATCAAGATGATCGAGGGCTTCCCGGAGTACCTTGACTCGCTGATCAACTGGATCAACCAGACCTTCCACACCGAGCTGAAACGGGTGGACATCCAGGAGGGGCTGCTCCACTCCGACTGGCTGCGCAAGTACGTGCAGAACAGCGCGGCAGGCGTCCTCGACGTGTCCACCCAGGTGCTCGGCGGGCTCTTCCAGCTGCTCACGGTCGGCCTGTTCTCGTTCTACTTCGCCGCGGACGGCCCCCGGCTGCGCCGCGCCCTGTGCTCCGTCCTGCCGCCCGCGCGGCAGGCCGAGGTGCTGCGCGCCTGGGAGATCGCCGTCGACAAGACGGGCGGCTACCTCTACTCGCGCGGTCTCATGGCGCTCATCTCCGGGGTCGCGCACTACATCCTGCTGGAGGTCATGGGCGTGCCGTACGCGCCCGTGCTCGGGGTCTGGGTGGGCCTGGTCTCCCAGTTCATCCCCACCATCGGGACCTACCTCGCGGGCGCGCTGCCGATGCTGATCGCGTTCACCGTCGACCCCTGGTACGCGGTGTGGGTGCTGGGCTTCGTCGTGATCTACCAGCAATTCGAGAACTACATGCTCCAGCCCAAACTGACCGCCAAGACCGTCGACATCCACCCGGCGGTCGCCTTCGGCTCGGTCGTCGCCGGCACCGCGCTGCTGGGCGCGGTGGGCGCGCTGATCGCCATCCCGGCGGTGGCCACCCTCCAGGCGTTCCTCGGGGCGTACGTGAAGCGGTACGCCGTCACGGACGACCCCCGGGTGCACGGGCACCGCAGCAGAACGCCGTCCGGTCCCGGGGCGCTCACACGAGCGCGACGCCTGTGGGCCGGCCGTCGCCCCGGCGGGCGGAAGCAGTCGTAGGACACTCGCGCGGGCCGACGACGCGGCAGCGCGCCGGTCCGCTTGACACAAAAATCGAACATCTATTCTTATGGGGGCTCAGGCGAGGCTGTTGGTCGGGGTCTTTGCCCCGGTATGACGGGAAATGTCCCACGGTTATCCACAGGCCGGGCCTGCGTCGGGGCGCATTGTCAGTGGCAGGCGTTAGCGTCTTTGACGTGAAGCGATCGACTCAAGCAAACCGGGTGGAACCCATGGCAGGAACCGACCGCGAGAAGGCGCTCGACGCCGCGCTCGCGCAGATTGAACGGCAATTCGGCAAGGGCGCGGTCATGCGCATGGGCGAGCGGTCGAAGGAGCCCATCGAGGTCATCCCGACCGGCTCGACCGCGCTCGACGTCGCCCTCGGCGTGGGTGGCCTGCCGCGCGGCCGTGTCGTGGAGATCTACGGACCGGAGTCCTCCGGTAAGACGACCCTGACCCTGCACGCCGTGGCGAACGCGCAGAAGGCCGGCGGCCAGGTCGCCTTCGTGGACGCCGAGCACGCCCTCGACCCCGAGTACGCGCGCAAGCTCGGCGTCGACATCGACAACCTGATCCTCTCCCAGCCCGACAACGGCGAGCAGGCGCTGGAGATCGTGGACATGCTGGTCCGCTCCGGCGCCCTCGACCTCATCGTCATCGACTCGGTCGCCGCGCTCGTCCCGCGCGCGGAGATCGAGGGTGAGATGGGCGACAGCCACGTCGGTCTGCAGGCCCGCCTGATGAGCCAGGCGCTGCGGAAGATCACCAGCGCGCTCAACCAGTCCAAGACCACCGCCATCTTCATCAACCAGCTCCGCGAGAAGATCGGCGTGATGTTCGGTTCCCCCGAGACCACGACCGGTGGCCGGGCGCTGAAGTTCTACGCCTCGGTGCGCATCGACATCCGCCGCATCGAGACCCTGAAGGACGGCACGGAGGCGGTCGGCAACCGCACCCGCTGCAAGGTCGTCAAGAACAAGGTCGCGCCGCCCTTCAAGCAGGCCGAGTTCGACATCCTCTACGGCCAGGGCATCAGCCGCGAGGGCGGCCTGATCGACATGGGCGTGGAGCACGGCTTCGTGCGCAAGGCCGGCGCCTGGTACACGTACGAGGGCGACCAGCTCGGCCAGGGCAAGGAGAACGCGCGCAACTTCCTCAAGGACAACCCCGACCTGGCCAACGAGATCGAGAAGAAGATCAAGGAGAAGCTGGGCGTGGGCGTCCGGCCGAAGGAGCCCGCCGCCGAGCCGGGCGCCGACGCGGCGGTCTCCCCCGCGGCGGCCGGGGACGCCGCCAAGTCCGCAGCCGTCCCGGCAGCCGCCAAGGCCACCAAGCCCAAGGCCGCCGCAGCCAAGAGCTGACCCGTGACACGGCGAACCGACTGGGCCGAGTACGAGTACGCCACGCCCGGCGCCCCACGGGGGAGGGGCACCGGGGCCTACCCGGACTCCGCCCCGGACGGTGACGACGGACACCGGGACGGCGAGTACGGCGAGCGCGGCGACCACGGGGGACGCAAGCGGCGAGGGCGGCAGGAGTACGAGGGACCCGGCGCCCACGGCGGATCCGATCCCTACGACGGCACCGGCGGGTACGGGGGTGACGGCGGGTACGGGGCCGGTGGTGGCCCGGACCCGGGCGACATGGGTGGTGAGCCGTACGGGGGCGGTTCACCACGCGGCCGTGGCCCCGGGGGAACCGATGGCGCCCGGGGCGGGGGCCGCCGGCGTGGTCGGCGGCGCGGTTTCGGGGACGCGCCCGGTGAGGACGAAGGCGCCCCCTCCTCGGCGAGGGACGAGCGGGGAGAGTCTTCAGGGGACCCGGCTGAGCGGGCCCGGGCGATCTGCCTGCGCCTGCTCACCGGGACCCCGCGCACCCGCAAGCAGCTCGCGGACGCCCTGCGCAAACGGGAGATCCCCGAGGACGTCGCCCAGGAGGTGCTGGACCGGTTCGAGGAGGTCGGGCTCATCGACGACGGTGCCTTCGCGGATGCCTGGGTGGAGTCCCGGCACCACGGGCGGGGACTCGCCCGCCGCGCCCTCGCCCGGGAACTGCGGACCAAGGGCGTCGACTCGGCGCTGATCGAGGACGCCGTCGCCCAGCTCGACTCCGAGCAGGAGGAGGCGACCGCCCGGGAACTCGTCGCGCGCAAGCTGCGTGCCACCCGTGGCCTGGACCGTGACAAGCGGCTCCGCCGGCTCGCGGGCATGCTCGCCCGCAAGGGCTACCCCGAGGGCATGGCCCTCCGCGTCGTACGCCAGGCGCTGGAGGAAGAGGGCGAGGACACCGAGTTCCTCGGGGACGGACATTGGTGAACCGGCGCCGGCGTCGGCGTCGGCCCGGTGTCGGGGTGGGGTTAACCCCCGCCCCGCGAGGGCGGGGCGCCCCCTGCCGGGACGCCGGGTCGCCGCAATGCCCTGCCACCCCCTGACCGGCGACTGTTGTACGCGCGCCCTGCGCACGCGACCGACGCGTGCGCGCGTACAACAGAAGAGAGCCCGTCCCCCATGATGCTGCGATACGCCCTGCGGACCGTCCGGGCCCGGAAGGCCGGCTTTCTCGGCACCTTCCTCGCCTTGATGTGCGCGGCGGCCCTGATCACCGCTTGCGGCACCCTTCTCGACACCGGCCTGCGCGGCACCGTCCGGACCGAGCGCTATGCCGCCGCCCCCGTCGTGGTCACCGCGGACCAGCAGGTGCACCGGGTCACCGTCGAGCACAAGCACGGCAAGACCAAGGTCAAGCACAAGGCGAAGCCCATCGCCGAGCGCGCCTGGCTTCCCGGGCAGCTGCGCGACACGCTCGCCCGCACCCCCGGCGTGGCCCGGGTGGTTCCCGAACTGACCTTCCTCGCCCAGCCGACGACGCCGGGCGGCACCGGTGGCCGTACCGGTTACGGCCATGCCTGGGACTCCGCCGCGCTCACCCCGTACCGGCTGACCGCGGGCCGCGCCCCCGCGGCCTCCGGTGACCTCGTCATCGACGCCGATCTCGCCGCACGGGCCCGGCTCCGGCCCGGTGAGCGGCTCACCGTGCAGTCCACGCGGGCCCCGAGGAGCTACCGGATCACCGGTATCGCCATCCCGGACCTCCCCGCGCGCCACCAGACCTCCCTGTTCTTCACCGCCGCCGAGGCCCGTCGACTGGCCGCGCACCCCGGGCAGGTCACCGCGTTCGGCGTGCTGCCGGCCAAGGGGGCGGACCCCGAGCGGGTGCGCCGGGCCGTGGCGCGGGCGCTGCACGGCACCACGGCCCGGGTCAGCACCGGCGACGCCCGCGGGCCCGTCGAGTTCCTGGACGCGGCTGCCGCCCGCACCCGGCTGATCAGCATGGGCGCGGCGATGGGCGGCACCTCTGTGCTGGTCGCGGTGCTCGTGGTCGTCGGCACCTTCGCGCTCACCATCCGGCAGCGCCACCGCGAACTCGCCCTGCTCCGGGCCGTCGCCGCCACCTCCGGACAGATCCGCGGGCTGCTCGGCCGGGAGGCGCTGATCGTCGGCGCGGCGGCGGGCGCGGCCGGTGCGCTGCTCGGGCTGCCGTTGGGCGGCCGGCTGTTCTCCCGGTTCGTCGCGCTGGGCGCCGTACCCGACACGCTCGAACGGACCACCGGTGTCCTCCCGCCGCTCGTCGCGCTCGCCGTCACCCTGCTCGCCGCCTGGGCGGCGGCCCGGATCGCCGGCCACAGGATCGCCCGGATCCGCCCCGCCGAGGCCCTGACCGAAGCCGGGAACGAGCGCGCCAGGCCCGCCCTCGGCCGGATCGCCGCCGGGCTGCTGCTCCTGGCCGGCGGAGCCGTCCTCGTCGCCGTCCTCACCTCCCTGCGCACCGAGCCTGCCTCCACTCCCGTGACCTTCCTCGCCGTCGTCGTCCTGTCCACCTCCGTGGCCCTGCTCGGTCCGCTCCTGGTCAGGGCCGCCGTGCTGCTGCTGGCCGGTCCGCTCCGGCTCACCGGGCACGGCGGCCGGCTCGCCACCGCCAACCTGCGCGGCAACGCCGCCCGCATGGCCTCCGTCGTCACCCCCCTCGCCCTGCTCGTCGGCATGACCTGCACCGTCCTGTTCGTCCGGACCACCCTCCAGGACGCCGCCCGGACCCAGGTCCGCGAAGGCGTCCGGGCCGACTGGGTAGTGACCGCCCAGGGGCCCGGAGTACCAGGCGAGGCCGCCGAACGGCTGCGCGCGCGGCACGACACGGTCACCGAGGTGGTCCGCACGACCGTCCGCGTCGGCCTGGACAAGTACCCCGCGCAGGGTGTCACCCCGGCGGGTCTGACCCGCACCTGGGACCCCGAGGTCACCGCCGGCTCCCTCGGCCGGCTCGGCCCCGGCACCGTCGCCGTCAGCGAAGTGGCCGCGGACCAGCGGCATCTGGCGCCGGGCAGTACCCTGAAAGTCACGCTCGGCGACGGCACGCCCGTCACGCTCACCGTCGCCGCCGTCTACGCCAGGGGTCTCGGCTTCGGTGACCTCACCTTCGACCACGACCTCGTGGCCCGCCACGTCGACAACCCGCTCGCCTCCTCCGTCCTCGTCGGCACGAGCCGTACACAGGGAGAACTGGCGACCACCCTCCGTGAGTTCCCGGGTGTGCGGGTTCTTTCACCGGCCGCCGCCGATGCCCTCCAGGCCGCGCAGGACGAGACGAACGCCGAGGTCGACTATCTCGCCATGGGACTGGTCCTGGCCTTCACCGCCATCGCCGTCGGCAACACGCTCGCCATGTCGGTCGCCGAGCGCGTGCGGGAGTTCGCGCTGCTCCGCCTCGCCGGCGCGACCCGGCGGCAGGTCCTGCGGATGCTGCGCACCGAGACGCTGGCCGTGCTGTTCCTTGCCACCTTCCTCGGCAGCTCGATCGCCCTCGCCGTACTCACCGCGTTCAGCCTCGGCATGACGGGCCGGGCCGCACCCACGGTCGCCCCGCTGCTCTACGTCGGCGTCGTCGGGTTCGCCGGTGTCCTCGCGCTGGTGGCCAGTGCCGTGCCGGGCCGCACGGCACTGCGGGTGCGGCCGGTGACGGTGGCCACGGCGAAGGAGTGACACCGGCAACCGGGGTGGGTGCCCACGACCGGGGGGGCGTGCCCATGTCCTCGGCGTGTGCCGCTGCCTTCAGGCCGTCGCCGGCTCCACCGGCAGGCCCTCCGCCCGCCACGCCTGGAAACCGCCCACCAGGTCCGTCGCCCGGTGCAGGCCCAGTTGGTGGAGGGAAGCCGCGGCGAGGCTGGAGGCGTACCCCTCGTTGCAGATCACCACGATGCGCAGGTCGTGTCCGGTGGCCTCGGGGAGACGGTGGCTGCCCTGGGGATCGAGACGCCACTCCAGCTCGTTGCGCTCGACCACGACGGCACCCGGGATGAGCCCGTCCCGTTCGCGCAGGGCCGCGTACCGGATGTCGACCAGCAGCGCGTCCCCGGTGAGAGCCGCCTCGTGTGCCTCCCGTGCCTCGATGCGCCGGTAGCCCGCGCGGACCCGCTCCAGCAGCTCGTCGATGCCAAGCGGCCGTTCGCCGGTCGCTTCGGCCGCCGTCGGCTGTTCGCCGGTGCCGCTCACTGCCAGTCCTCCGGGCGCTCGACCTGCTCCAGGCGCAGGACCTGGCCGGTGCGGCTGTAACGGCGGATGTGGGGGAGCGGTGGGTAGTAGGCGTGGACCGAGATCGCGTGTCGCTCCGTGGACTCGTTGAGTACCTCGTGCACATGGTGGCGGCCGAAGGCGCGGCCCTGTCCGGTGGACAGCCGGCGTACGCGGTCCACGCCGTCGGTGAGTTCCAGGGTCTTCCAGCCGTCGGTGGGCAGCCGGGCGGCGAGGGAGTTCTCGGTCAGCTCGCCCGAGGCGGTGAGGAAGGCGCCGACCGAGTCGGCGTGGTCGTGCCAGCCGGTGCCGGTGCCGGGCGGCCAGCCGATCAGCCAGGCCTCGCTGCCGCCGGGCCCCTCCAGCCGCACCCAGGTGCGGCCCTCCGGATCGAGCGGGAGGGAGGCGATCAGTTCGGCGTCGGCCGCCGTGCGCCGGACGAAGTCGAGGAGGTCCGCCTGCGTGGGCGCCGTGGCGGCGGCAGCGGACACGGGGGAGGGCAGGGAGGAGGGGACAGACACGGGCACCGTCCTGGAAGTTCGCGGAAACGGGCGCGCGACGGCGCCCGGTGAGAAAAAGGGAGGCGAATTCAGCGGGACGGGCGACACACGCAGCCCGCGTAGCGGACGAGGTCCATGTGGACCCTCCGCCACAGGCGCACGTAGGTGTCGTTCACGATCGGGAGTACAGCATGCCGGATCACCCTGGTCAACCGAGTGTCACCTCATGGACGGGGAACGGGAGCGCGAATCAGCGCAGGTCGCAGACGAACGACTCCCATCCGGCGCCCGGCGTGTTCAAGGGGGCCGGGCACCCTCGCTCGCGCCCGGCGCGTTCGGGGTTCGGCCACCTTCGCTCACGCCCGGCGCAGGTCGCAAACGGGCGCCTCGGTGCCGGTGTCCGGCGCGTGCGGAGGTGGGCGCCGCACCGCCCGCCCCTTGGCGCCGGCGCGCGGCCGCCCGGCGCGCGGCCCGGGTTCGGGCGCCGTCCTTGGCGCCTGGGATGGGCGGCCTCCCTTTCCGCACCCGGCGTGAGCCGCACCCACCCGTCTCCCGGGCGCGTCCGGCGCGGAGGTTCCGTACGGAGCCGGGCTTTTCCCGGTCCGCTCCGTACGGTAGGTCAGCGCAGGCCCGAGCCCGCTTCCGCCGTCGCCGCCTGCTCACTCATCCGTTCCGCTTCCCGTTCCGCTTCCCGTTCTGCTTCCCGTTCCTCTTTCCGTTCGGCGTTCCGTGCTTCTTCCCGCTCCTCCTCCGCCACCGGCTCCGCCACCGGCTCCGCCTCCGGTGCCGAGCCGCCCAGCGTGGCCTCCGCCGCCGCGTACAGGTCGGCCGGGCGGACCCCGCTGAACGCGGTGACCAGGTGGCCGTCGGGGCGTACCAGCAGCACGCTGTGCGCCGGCGCGCCCGGGTAGCTCTCGGCGACCAGCAGTTCGGCGGGGTGCGGCAGCGCGGTCACGGCCGCCGCGAGCCGGGGCATCACCCCGGCGGACACCCAGTGCTTGCGGTCCCACACGCCCGTACCGGGCGCGATCAGCACGACCAGCAGCGCGCCCCTGTCGAGCCGGTCGCGCAGCCGGACGAAGGAGCCGTCCTCCGCCGTGACCCGGACATCGGTCACCTGGGCGCCGGGCGGGGTGTCGACGGCGATCTCCGCCTCCAGGCGCCGGGGCGTGAGCGGTGAGCCGGCGTAGGTGCCGGGCGCGCCCAGCGCACCGCGCCCCAGGTGGCCGTCGGTGAACTGCGCGTCCTGCCCACGGGCCGCGCCCGGGACGATGCCGCGCAGTCCGCCGCCGCGCAGCACCGGCAGCGCCTGGTCGGCGGCGCGCAGCCGGGCGGCGACCACCGCGCGCCGCTCGGTCTGGTAGCTGTCCAGCAGGTCCTCGTGCGGGCCGTGGTGCCAGGCCGTGGCCAACTTCCAGGCGAGGTTGTCGGCGTCCCGCAGGCCCTCGTCGAGCCCCTGCGTGCCGAACGCGCCGAGCAGATGGGCCGCGTCCCCGGCGAGGAAGACCCGGCCGGCGCGCCACCGGCGGGCCAGCCGGTGGTGCACCGTGTGGACACCGGTGTCGAGCAGGTCGTACGCCGGTGCGGCGCTGCCCGTCCAGCCCGTGAGGGTCTCGTGGATGCGGGTCAGCAGGAGCTCGGGCGTGACCAGGTCCTTTCCCGGTGGCAGCAGCCAGTCCAGCCGCCAGGTGCCGTCCGGAAGGGGGCGGGCGGTCACCTCCCCGGCCGAGGGCCCGGACGACCGCCACGGCGGCATCCGGTGGAGCATCGCCTGGCCCTCCCAGGGAAGTTCCGTCCGCAGCGTGGCGACCGCGTGCCGTTCCACCGCCGTACGGCCCGGGAAGCGGATGTCCTGGAGCTTGCGCACGGTCGAGCGGGGGCCGTCGCAGCCGACCAGGTAACTGCCGCGCCACCACGTCGCCTTCGGGGCCCGGGTGTGCGCGGTGACGCCGGACCGCTCCTGCTCGACGGCGTCCAGGCGGCTGTCGGTGGCCACCTCGGCCAGCGGCTCGCCGGCGAGGGCCGCGCGCAGGGCGTTCGTCACGATGTGCTGGGCGATGTGCAGCGGGGCGGCGGGATCGTCCTCGGTGAAGGCGATCTCGGTCATCACCTGCTTGCGCCTGACGGACCGCCATCCGGCCCAGCGCGCGCCGTGCGCGCCGAGCGCCACCCCGGTCAGCCGTTCCAGCAGGGCGGCCGTGTCCTCGCGCAGGACGACGGTGCGCGCCGGGCGGGGTTCGTCCTTGCCGGGGCCCTCGTCCAGGACGACGACGGGCACCTTCTGACGGGTCAGCAGCAGGGCGAGCGTGAGTCCGACGGGTCCCGCTCCGACGATGATCACCGGGTCCATGGTGCGACGCCCCCTGCCCGTGACGATGCCCTGACGGAGACAAGTGAACAGGAAGGAGGAGCGGGGTGCACGATCACAAAACGTATGCAACCCATTGGCAGAGTTCGCGTCAAGCGACCGGGGGCAGTGGCGATCACGTCACTGCCCCCGGGTGGTGCGTTCGGCCCTGACCTGCCGTCAGGCCGGGGTTCCGGTCCCCGCCTGGTCCGGGATGTCGGTCGTCTTCTCGACGCTCAGCACCGCGCCGGTCGACTTCTTGCGCCGCCGCAGCCGGCCCTCCAGCCAGCTCGCGAACGAGGTCAGCGCGAAGTTGATGATCAGGTAGATCACGGCGACGATCGTGAACGAGGCGATGGTGTTGGCGCCGTAGTAGGCGCTCATGGTGCTCGCCGAGGAGAGCAGCTCGGGGAAGGTGAGGACGGCGCCGCCGAGCGCGGTGTCCTTCACGATGACCACCAGCTGGCTGACGATCGCCGGGAGCATCGCGGTGACCGCCTGCGGCAGCAGGATGACCCGCATCACCTGCCCCTTGCGCAGACCGATCGCCATGGCCGCCTCGGACTGGCCCTTCGGCAGGGCGAGGATGCCCGCGCGCACGATCTCGGCGAGGACGGACGCGTTGTACAGCACCAGGCCGGTGACGACCGCGTAGAACGGACGGTCGTCCGAGCTCACGTCGGAGTACTGGGAGAAGAGCGCCAGCCCGAAGATCATCAGGACCAGGACGGGGATCGCGCGGAAGAACTCCACGACGACCGCCGCCGGAACCCGCACCCAGACGTGGTCCGACAGCCGGGCGATACCGAGGACGGCGCCCAGGGGCAGCGCGATGACCATCGACAGCGCGGCCGCCTTCAGCGTGTTCTCCAGACCGGGCCATATGTACGTCGAGTACGCCTCGGTGCCGCCGCCCAGATACGGCTTCCACAGCGCCCAGTCCAGCTGGTTCTTCTCGTCCAGGGAGGCGTACAACCACCATGCGAGGGCCGCCAGCGCGACCAGGAAGACCACCGTGTAGAGGATGTTGCGCCGCTTGGCGCGCGGCCCCTGGGCGTCGTACAGGACCGAAGTCATCGCTTCACCGCCACCTTCTTGCCCACCCAGCCGAGGATCAGACCGGTCGGCAGGGTCAGGCAGCAGAAGCCGAAGGCGATGATCGCCGAGATCAGCAGCAGCTGCGCCTCCTTCTCGACCATGTCCTTCATCACCAGTGCCGCCTCGGCGACGCCGATCGCCGCCGCCACCGTCGTGTTCTTCGTCAACGCGATCAGTACGTTGGCCAGCGGGCCGACGGCCGCCCGGAACGCCTGCGGCAGCACGACCAGGAACAGCACCTGGGTGAAGCTCAGGCCGATGGCGCGCGCGGCCTCCGCCTGACCGACCGGCACCGTGTTGATGCCGGACCGGATCGCCTCGCACACGAAGGCCGACGTGTAGACGATCAGTCCGAGGACGGCCAGCCGGAAGTTGGCCGTGTCCACGATGTCGCCGGCACCGAGACTGATCCTCAGCGTCTGGTACAGGCCGAGCGAGGAGAACAGAATGATCACCGTGAGCGGGATGTTCCGCACGATGTTCACGTAGGCGGTGCCGAAGCCGCGCATCAACGGCACCGGGCCCACCCGCATGGCGGCCAGCAGGGTGCCCCAGATCAGGGAGCCCACGGCGGACAGCAAGGTCAGCTGCACCGTCGTCCAGAAGGCGCCCAGTACGTCGTAGTCGTCAAGAAAGTCGAACACGTTCTCCCGCGCTTCCGCGTGTAGGGATGCCCGGGTGCGCCGCCCTCACGGACGGCGCACCCGCCGGGCGTTGCCTCAGCTCTTGATCTCGCCGATCTTCGGGGCACGCTCGTTCTTGTAGCCGGCCGGACCGAGGTTCTTGTCCACGGCCTTCTGCCAGGAGCCGTCGGAGACCATCGCCTCAAGGGCCTTGTTGATCTTGTCCTTGAGGTCGCTGCCCTTCTTGACGCCGATGCCGTAGTTCTCGTTCGTCAGCTTCAGGCCGCCGAGCTTGAACTTGCCCTTGAACTGGGACTGCGAGGCATAGCCGGCGAGGATCGAGTCGTCCGTGGTCAGGGCGTCGATCGCCTTGTTCTGCAGCCCGGTCAGACAGGCGGAGTACGTCGGGTACTTCTGGAGCTGCGCCTTGGGGGCCAGCTTCTCCTTGACGTTCTGCGCCGAGGTGGAGCCGGTGACCGAACACAGCCGGGCCTTGTTCAGGTCCTGCGCCGTCTTGATGGAGGTGTCGTCCGCGCGGACCAGCACGTCCTGGTGGGCCAGCAGGTACGGGCCGGCGAAGTCGACCAGCTTCTGGCGCTCGGGGGTGATCGAGTAGGACGCGGTGATGAAGTCGACGTCGCCGCGCTGGAGCATGGTCTCGCGGTCGGCGCTCTTCGACTCCCTCCACTCGATCTGGTCCTCGTTGTAACCGAGCTTCTTGGCGACATAGGTGGCCACGTCGACGTCGAGACCCGAGTAGCCCTTCGGCGTCTTCTGGCCGATGCCCGGCTGGTCGAACTTGATGCCGATGGTGATCTTCTTGCCGCCGGAGCCCTTGTCGTCCTTGTCACCGCCGCACGCGGTGGCGGCCACGGACAGGGCGAGGAGGACGGCCGAGGCGGCGGTGACCTTGCGGAGCTTCATCGTGAACATCCTTCTGAGTGGTGAGGAACGAGTCCCTGGGGCGCGGGCGGCGGGGGCCGGGCCGGTCAGTGGTGCAGGATCTTGGACAGGAAGTCCTTGGCCCGGTCGCTGCGCGGGTTGCTGAAGAACTGATCGGGCGAGGATTGTTCAACGATCCGGCCATCCGCCATGAAGACGACCCGGTTCGCGGCCGACCGCGCGAAACCCATCTCGTGCGTGACGACGATCATCGTCATGCCCTCGCGCGCGAGCTGCTGCATGACCTCCAGGACCTCGTTGATCATCTCGGGGTCGAGGGCGGAGGTCGGCTCGTCGAACAGCATGACCTTCGGGTCCATCGCCAGCGCCCGCGCGATCGCCACCCGCTGCTGCTGACCACCGGACAGCTGGGCGGGGTACTTGTCGGCCTGGGTGCCCACGCCGACCCGGTCCAGCAGCGACCGGGCCTTCTCCTCGGCCTGCTTCTTGTCCGCCTTGCGGACCTTGACCTGACCCAGCATCACGTTTTCGAGCACGGTCTTGTGCGCGAACAGGTTGAACGACTGGAACACCATCCCGACGTCCGCCCGCAGCCGGGCCAGCTCCCGGCCCTCGTGCGGCAGGGGCTTGCCGTCGATCGTGATCGTGCCCGAGTCGATCGTCTCCAGGCGGTTGATGGTGCGGCACAGCGTCGACTTACCGGACCCGGAGGGCCCGATGACCACGACGACCTCGCCGCGGGCGATCGTCAGGTCGATGTCCTGGAGCACGTGCAACGCGCCGAAGTGCTTGTTGACGCTCTTCAGGACGACCAGTTCGTCGGACGCGGCCACGTCTTCCTTGGCCACCGTTACTTTGGTCATCGCTCTCGGGCTCCGTCCTCCTCGGGTTTCCGACGGACACTAATGAGGGGCTGTGACCTGCGTCATCACATCTGAGGGAGATCTGAGCATCACGATCCGGTAGCAAACGGACACGGGTCGTAGCACTTGGGGGCCGCGCGCGTATCGGCCGGATAACGGAAGAGATGGGCAACCTGAAGCCTCTTGACGCCGTCCTGGTCCATCGGCGTCACTGCCATGGTGCACGCGCGCGTGCCGGTGATCTACAAGAACGACGGAAACCCAGACCGTACGACCGCTGAACCGGAGGGGGCCGGAATGAGACTGCTGCTCGTCGAGGACGACAACCACGTCGCCGCGGCCCTGTCCGCCGTCCTGGCGCGCCACGGCTTCCAGGTCACCCACGCGCGCAGCGGCGAGGAGGCCCTCCAGGCGCTCGTCCCCGAGGGCGACGGCTTCGGCGTCGTGCTGCTCGACCTCGGCCTGCCCGACCAGGACGGCTACGAGGTCTGCGGCAAGATCCGCAAGCGCACCGGCACCCCGGTGATCATGGTCACCGCCCGCGCCGACGTCCGCTCCCGCATCCACGGCCTCAACCTGGGCGCCGACGACTACGTGGTCAAGCCGTACGACACCGGGGAACTGCTCGCCCGGATCCACGCCGTCAGCCGGCGCACCGTCCACGAGGACCCCGTCACCGGCGGCGAGAGCGCCCTGCTGCTCGGCCCCGTCCGGATCGAACTGCCCACCCGCCAGGTCAGCGTGGACGGCGCGGTGGTCCAGCTGACCCGCAAGGAGTTCGATCTGCTCGCCCTGCTCGCGCAGCGGCCCGGCGTCGTTTTCCGGCGGGAGCAGATCATCAGCGAGGTCTGGCGCACCAGTTGGGAGGGCACCGGCCGCACCCTGGAGGTGCACGTCGCCTCCCTGCGCGCCAAACTGCGCCTGCCCGCGCTGATCGAGACCGTACGCGGCGTCGGCTACCGGCTCGTCGCCCCGGCCGCCTAGCGGGGACGGGTGCGCACACGCCTCCTTCCGCTGCTCATCGTGCTGCTGACGGCCGTCCTGCTCGCACTCGGCATCCCGCTCGCCGGCAGCCTGGCCGCCGCCCAGCAGCAACGGGTCGTCGTCGACCGGATGGACGACGCGGCCCGGTTCGCCGCGCTCGCCCAGTTCGTCACCGACGGGCCCGGCGGATCGCGCCGCATCACCACGGACGAGCGTCGGGAGGGCCTGCGCAGCGAACTGGAGAGCTACTACGACGTCTACGGCATACGCGCGGGCGTCTTCTACCGCAACGGTACGGAGGCGATGGCCAACGCGCCCGGCGACTGGTTCGTCCCGAGCACGGGTGAGGTACGCCGGGCGTTCGACGAGGCGCTGCTCAGCCGGCGCAGCCACGACCCGCCGCAGGCCTGGCCCTGGCAGCACAGCCGGCTCGTCGTCGCCTCACCGGTGATCCGGGACGGGGACGTGGTCGCCGTCGTGGTCACCGACTCGCCCACCGAGCAGCTGCGCAAGCGGATCCTGCGCGGCTGGCTGGTCATCGGCGCCGGCGAGATCGCCGCCATGCTGCTCGCCGTGGGCGCCGCGCTCCGGCTGACCGGCTGGGTGCTCAAGCCGGTCAGGGTCCTGGACGCCACCACGCACGACATCGCCACCGGGCGGCTCAAATCCCGCGTCGCGGTGTCCGGCGGGCCGCCGGAACTCAGACGGCTGGCCCGTTCGTTCAACGAGATGGCGGACAACGTCGAGGAGGTGCTGGAGCAGCAGCGTGCCTTCGTCGCCGACGCCTCGCACCAGTTGCGCAACCCGCTCGCCGCGCTGCTGCTGCGCATCGAACTGCTCGCTCTCGAACTCCCCGAGGGAAACGCGGAGATCGCCTCGGTGCGCGCCGAGGGCAAGCGCCTCGCGCAAGTCCTGGACGACCTGCTCGACCTGGCGCTGGCCGAGCACGCCGAGGCCGACCTGGGGCTGACCGACATCGGCGCGCTGGCCGGGGAGCGGGTGGCCGCCTGGGCACCGGCCGCCCGGGCCAAGGGCGTGAGCCTGACCGGCGACTGCCCGCCCACCACCGCCTGGGCCGACCCGATCGCCCTGTCCAGCGCCCTGGACGCGGTGATCGACAACGCCGTGAAGTTCACCCCGGAGGGCGGCACGGTCGAGGTCGCCGTCTCCGCCGACGGCGACACCACCACGGTCGTCGTCACGGACACCGGGCCCGGCCTCACCGACGAGGAACTCGCGCGCGTGGGCGACCGCTTCTGGCGCAGCGGCCGGCACCAGAACGTCAAGGGTTCGGGCCTGGGCCTGTCCATCACCCGCGCCCTGCTCGCGGCGGGCGGCGGCTCGGTCGACTTCACCCACCACGAGCCGCGGGGACTGCGGGTCACCGTCAGCGTGCCACGACACCCGACGACCGCCGAACCACCCCCGGGTGCGCGGTAGGCGTACCGCGCACGCGGAACCGACTTCGGGTGCGCGCTAGACAGGACTGCGCACGCGGAACCGACTTCGGGTGCGCGCTGGGTGTGCCGCGCATGCCGAACTGAACCCCGGGCCGGCGCTAGACGTGCGGCGCGTGCCGAACCCGCCCTGGGGCCCGTCAGAGGTACGGCCCACGCCGAACCCACCCCGGGCGCCCGTCAGGCATGCGGCGCACGCCGGGCCCGCGTCAGGCGGCCGCGGGGCGTGCCGCGCACGCTGAACGCACTCCGGGCGCGTGCCGGGCGGGCCGCGTACGCCGGTTGCCCGTCAGGGCTTCACCGACCGGTAGTAGCGCCGGGCGCCCTCCTGGAGCGGCAGCGGGCCGGTGTAGATGGCGGTGCGCAGGTCGACCAGCTGGGCGGAGTGGACATGGGCGCCGATGCCGTCCCGGCTCTTGATCACCGTGCGGGTCACCCACTCGGTCAGCCGGGGATCGACATCGGTACGGGTCATCAGCACGTTGGACACGGCGATCGTCGGCACCTCGGCCCCCCGCTGCACGTTCGGGTAGGCCGACTCGGGGATCTTCGTCGACCGGTAGTAACGCGCCCACTCGCCCTGGCCGTGCAGCCGGGCAACCAGGGTGTCGTCTATCGGCACGAACCGGAAGGCGCCCTTCTGCGCCAGCGTCGCCAGCCCCTTCGTGGGCAGCCCGCCGGACCAGAAGAAGGCATCGATCTTCCCCTCCCGCAACCGCGCCGGCCCGGTGTCGATGCCGTCCCCCGCCGGGATGATGTCCTCGCGCGGATCGATACCGGCGGCCCGGAGCACCCGCTCGGCTATCAACCGCACCCCCGAATTCGGCAGTCCGATCGCCACCCGCTTGTGCCGCAGGTCCGCGACGTCGCTGATGTCGGAGTCCGGGGCCACGATGAGCTGCACATAGTCGTCGTAGAGCCGGGCCACCCCGCGCAGCCGCCCGGCGCCCTCGCCCTGCCGCAGCTCGTACGCCGCCACCGCGTCGGCCGCCGCGATGGTGAAGTCCGCCCGACCGGTCGCCACCCGCTCCACGTTCTCCTGGGAACCGGCGCTGTGCAGCAGCTTCACCGTCAGCTCCGGCATGTCCTCGCCCATCTCGGTGCGCAGGCGCTCGCCGTACTCCTGGTACACCCCGTGGGGCGTACCGGTGCTGAACACGATCGTCCCGCCCGGCGGCTTCTCGCCGAGCGGCAGCAGCCACCACAACAGCAGCCCGAGGGCCACGACACCGACGGCCGCGCCTCGCAGCGCCGCGTGCCTGCCGACCCGGGGAAACCTCTTGGACATGCGGTGATCCTGCCAGCAGGGCTACGGCGCTGACCAGGGCCGGGCGCACAGCGATCGCGGTCGGCGGGCGTTGCCGGTGCCGCCCGTTAGAGTCGACGCATGAGCACTTCGCCCGCCCGTCTGGTCCACGAGTTCCACAGCGCCTTCGGCCTCGACGTCCGCGACACGCCGACGGAGGTGGACCCCGGCCTGGCCGCCCACCGGGGGGAACTGCTTGCCGAGGAGGCCGCGGAGGTCGCCGAGGTCGCGGTCGAGGGCCCGCTGGACCGGCTCGCGCACGAGCTGGCCGACGTGGTGTACGTGGCCTACGGCACGGCCCTGGTGCACGGCATCGATCTCGACGAGGTGATCGCCGAGATCCACCGCGCCAACATGAGCAAGCTCGGCCCCGACGGACAGGTCGCCCGCCGGGCCGACGGCAAGGTGCTCAAGGGGGAGCACTACCGAGCCCCGGACGTCTCCGCCGTACTGCGCCGCCAGGGCTGGATACCGGGCACCGACGGATCCTGACCCACCCGCGCGGCGGCTACGAGGCACCGGGCCACGCGGGCGCGGCTACGAGGCACCGGCACCCGGGCGGCCACTAGGCACCGGGTCGCGCGGGCCCGTGCTTCGTCCCGGGAAGCGCCCGGCTCGGGTGGACTGTAGGCAGGGCGGGCCGGGAACCTCCATCCGGTTTCCGGGAAGTCGCCGGGCGAGGTCCGGGCCGGCCGTTCACTCGCTCACGCAGGCACGCGACGCGACGACGCGACCAGTACCGGGGCGTGCGCGCCGGGGCCCGGACCCCTGCCGGTTCCGTGTTCGCCCTGCCGGTTCAGCGCTTGGTGGCCGGCGGCTGGGCGTCCCGGAGCGGGATGACGGGGTCCTGGTCGGCCGGGGTGCGTGGCCGGAGGACGGCGAGCAGCGGACCGGCCATCGCCGTCGTCACGACCGCCATCACGACCATCAAGGAGTACAATCGCTCGTCCAGGACGCCGAGTTGCAGTCCGGCGGTCAGGATGATCAGTTCCGTCAGCCCCCTGGTGTTCATCAGCGTGGCGAGAACCGCCGACTGGCGCGCCGTGACGCGAAAGGCCCGGGCGCTCAGGAACGCGCCGACGAATTTACCGGTGACCGCGACGAGCAGGATGAGCGCGAAGTCCAGCCAGCCGGACCCGCCCAGGTCGGACAGGTCCACTTTCAGACCCACGATGATGAAGAAGACCGGTTGCAGCAACTGCCCGCTCACATCGCCGATCCGGTCGATGATGTCCGCGCGGAGCCGCTCGGTGGATTCCTTCGGCATCACCACCCCGAAAAGGAACGCGCCGAAAATGAAGTGCAGGCCGATCCGCTCGGTGATCGCCCCCGAGACGAGAAGCCCCGCGAGGACGACCGTCAGCACCGCCGGGGTCAGCCGGGAGCCGCCGGCGGCGACCATTCTGCGCAGCAGCGGACGGACCACCCACATCATCACACCGGCGTACGGCAGGAGCAGCAGCAGAAGCCACTGGTCGCCACCCCCTCCGCCGACCAGGACCACCACGGCGGCGAGCATGCACCAGGCGAGCACGTCACCGATCGCGGCGCAGGCCAGCGCCAGCCCGCCGATCGGGGTGTGCTGCATCCCCCGGTCCGTGAGGATCCGGGCCAGCACCGGGAAGGCGGTCACCGACATCGCCGTACCCATGAAGAGCACGAAACCCAGCCGGTGCCCCGGGGCGTGGTCGTCGACCAGCGTCAGGGCGAGCAGCGTGCCGAGCCCGAACGGCAGCACGATGCAGGAGACCGCCACGGTGACGGCCAGCCGTCCGGTGCCGCGCAGGATCTTCCGGTCCAGTTCCAGACCCACGATGAACATGAAAACGGCCATGCCCACATCGGCGAGCGCGGTGAGCATCGGCCGTATGTCGAGGGGAAACAGGAACTCCGGCACGGAATGGCCCAGGAAGGTCGGGCCGAGCAGAATACCCGCGAGCACCTCGCCGATGACCGCGGGCTGGGATAAGCGCTGTGCAACGGCGCCCAGTATGCGGGCGAGCACGATAATGAGAGCTAGGTCGCAAAAGAGCGCGAACAGTTGGTTCGTAGTCATCGGTACCTGCCTTGATGGCGGGCCGCGTACGCCGCCCGGGGAGCATTGAGGTGCCGTAGACGTGCCCAGCAATGCTTTGTGGTGTGCACCTGCCTTGTCAATGTCCCCATCCGGCTGGCCGGAACAGGACGCGGGTACCGATGGATGCGCTCACGTCCGCCGGACGCGGCAAACGGAAGGCGCCGCCT
>NZ_BAAASM010000010.1:48589-70474 GCF_039532885.1 Streptomyces nogalater
GGCCGGGGAGGCGGCGCCTGGCGCACGGTCGTCAGGAAGTGCTCTGTGCCGTGACGCAGCCGATCGTTCCGGTGGGCAGGTTGTTGCCCGTGGAGGTGGCCGTGAAGCCGAACGTGGTGGTGCCGTCGGCCGGGATCACCCGGTTGTGGTCCGCGTTGCGGACCGTGACGGTGCCGTCGGAAGCGGTGCTCTGCGTCCCGTTCCACAGGCTGTTGATCTTGGTGCCGGTGCCGGGCTTCCAGGCCACGGCCCAGCCGTCGAGCGGGGCGGTGCCGTGGTTCATCACCTCGACGGACCCCTGGAAGCCGCCGTTCCACGCGCTGACCACGGAGTAGATGGCCATGCAGGAACCGGTGTGCGGGTCCGTGGGCGTCGGGGTCGGGGTCGGGGTGGGTGTCGGGGTGGGCGTGGGCGTCGGGGTCGGGGTGGGGGTGGGCGTGCTGCCCGAGCCGCCGATGCCCGTCACCTCGCCGTGGCCGCCGTCGAAGACGACGTCGGAGCAGGAGAAGAAGTTCTCCTGGCTGTCCGAGCGGACCCACTGGATGAAGACCAGGGCGTCACCGGAGCGCCCGGAGGGCAGCTTCATGTCCCAGTAGTAGTGGCCGCCGTCGGTGCCGACCGAGCCCTGCTGGGGCGGGTTGGTGACCGTCTGGATCAGGTCGAGGTCGGCCCAGCGCAGCGCGGTCGTCGGCGACCAGCCGGGCTTGGTGAGGTAGACCCGGAAACTGCCCGGGTGCGCCGCCCAGTTGCTGTACTGCGCCCGGATCGTCGCCCCGCTGGTCAGATGGGTGCGCGGCCAGTCCGAGCGAGCGGCGTTGTACGCGGAGAAGTCGTACGGCGACCGGTCGCCGGCACTGCACAGGGTGCCGTCCGGGACGTAACCGGCGCCGCGGCCGCCGGCGTTGGAGTCGAGTACGGCGAACCAGTTGTACAGCGCGGTCGCCCCGCTCTTGGCCACCGCGTCCTTGCACGCGGGATTGGTGGGGTTCATCCCGCCGGTCCCCGTGTGGCCGTCCAGGTAACACAGATAGGTACGGGAGCCGGGCAGCATCGCCACCCCGTGCGCCTTGGCGCTGCCCTGCCCCAGCAGGGCCAGGCCGAGCGCGGCCAGCAGGGTCGACAAGGCCGCCACGACCGACAGGAGCCTGCCGCGTCGGGCCACGATTCTCTCCTTCCGTGGGATCGGACGGGCGGTGTGCCCCGGGAGGGTGCCGTCCGGTGGGTGTGTCATGTGCGCTCCTCGGGCTGGGTGCGTGGGGGACTGAACGCGGGGACGCGCGTCACGCGGTGGTGCAGGTGGTTCCGTTGAGGCTGAACCCGGCGGGCTTGGCGAAGGTGCCGCTGTACGTGCCCTGGAAGCCGAAGGTCACCCGGCCGCCGGCCGCGATCTGCCCGTTGTGGGCCAGGTTCGTGGCCGTGACCGCGCCGGACGACGGAGAGATCCCGGCGTTCCAGGCGCTGGTGACGCGCTGTCCGGCCGGCAGGGTGAAGGCGAGCCGCCAGCCGTCGACCGGGGTCGTGGCGGTGTTGGTGACGGTGACGTCGGCGGTGAAGCCGCCCGGCCAGACGCTCGTCGCGTACGCCACCTCGCAGGCCGCGGGGGTCCCGGGGCCGCCCGGGCCGCCGCCGCCCGTGTTGACCGTGGAGGAGAACGAGGTCACGGCGAGCCCGGCGCCGTTCTGCCAGGGCTCGAAGCCGGCCTGCACGCTCGTCAGGTACCAGCTGTTCTGCGCCAGCCCGCGGGCGACGGCCTGCCGGACGAAGTCCATGACGTCGAAGCTCCAGCTGGTGATCGCCGACGGGGCGACGAAGGACAGCACGTCGTTGGAGCCGTTGTTGCCGGACCACACCTGCCACTGGCGCCCGGCCACGGTGGCCGTGCCGACCTGCGAGCCCACGGGCTGGATCGGGCCCACCTTGTTGAACCAGACCATGATCTCGGTCCGGCTGACGCCGTCGGTACGGGGCGTGGGGTCGAGCCAGATGTCGTACGCCGCGTCGTACACCGCGTTGCTCACGTAGGAGTACGAGATGCTGGTGGGCGCGCTGGAGATGGTGCTCAGCTGGGCCGGGAGGTTCGTTCCGGGCGAGCAGTTGGTGTAGTGGCAGCCGTTGTAGACGGACGGGTACGACTTCGGGGCGCCGTTCGTCGGGACCGAGCCGTCGGCCTGGGTGATCCGGAAGCCGGTGTCCGTGACGTTGATGCACTGGGCCTCGCTGGTGCCCCAGCGGTTGTTCTGGACGACGTAGCGGCCCTGGATCGTCGTCGAACCGTACTGTTCGCAGATCGCGGTGTCGGCCTGGGCCGCCGGGGCCGTGGTGAGCAGGGCCGCCAGTGCGGCGAGCGTGGCGAGCAGCGCGCCGACCAGGCCGCTCGCTCCACGGACGGGGTGCGTTGACGGTCGCATGCGGGTCCTCTCGGGGACGGTCGGATGCGGGAGCGCTCCCGCGCAGGATGGGAGCGCTCCCATTACCTCCGTTGGGCAGGGACTGTAGGGAGAGTTCATGTCCCTGACAAGGTCTTGCGCGGGAATGTGTCGAAGAGGTTTCGAAGGCGCAGGTGGGGGGGTGGGGGTCGATAGTTTCGGGGGTGCCGATTACTGGGAGCGCTCCCGGAAGCGGGGGAGGGATCAGTCGGTGTCGAGGCCGTCGATCAGGCGGTTGAGGAACCGGGTGAAGGTGGCTTCGGGCGTGAGAGGGCGTCCGGGGGCGGCGAGGGCTTCGGCGAGTTCCGGGTGACGGCCGTCCGCGGCGACCGCCGCGAGGTAGCGGGCCTCGGCCGCGGCTCGGTCGGGGGACTGCGAGGCCGCGGTCCGCGCGATCTCATGGGCGACGTGCCCGGCCACGAACGCGGTGAGTTGGGCGAAGACCTCCAGCTTCGCCGCGCCGTCCAGCCCGGTGGGCCGCAGGGCGGCGAGCGCGTGTTCCAGGAAGGCCAGGGTGTTGGGGCCCGGGACGCGGCGGGTGGCCAGAGCGGCGGGCAGCCAGGGGTGTCGCAGCATGTGGGCGCGCTGGAGGCGGGCGATGGCCTTCAGGTCGGCGCGCCAGTCGCCGGTGAGGGTGTTCGTGGTCGGCAGTTCGCCGCTGACGTGGTCGACCATCAGCTCCAGCAGCGTCTCCTTGTCGGGGGCGTAGCTGTAGAGCGACATGGCGCCGGCTCCGACCCGTGCGGCGACTTTCCGCATGGTGACCGCTTCGAGCCCCTCCGCGTCCGCCAGGGCGACGGCTGCCGCCGTGATCGCCTCTCGGCTGTAGGCGGGCTTGCGGCCCCTGCGGGGCCGGGCGGAGCTCAGCCAGAGCTGCTCGGGGTCGACGCCTGGGGCGCCGGCCCCTCCGGCACGGGACATGGTCCGCGCCCCCTCCCTTGATCGTGGCGGCCCTTGCGGGTCTCATCCAAGCATCCTCTATTCTCGTACATCGTACGGATATTGAGGAGGGAACGATGACGTCCCACACGCACGGTTCCGCGTCGAGGCAGACCTGGGCACCGCCTTCCCGTAAGCCGCCGCTGGCCTCACGGATGTTGAGGGCGACCTGGCGCGGCCTGCCGGCCAAACGGCACGATGTCGGGTGGGAGCCGGGGCTGCCGGTGCCGGCCGCCGACGGCAGCCCGCTGATCACGGACCATTACTTCCCGCGCGCCGAGGGCGACTTCCCCACCCTCTTGGTGCGCTCGCCGTACGGCAGGAGCTTGCCGTGGTCTCCCATGTACGGCGTGCTCTTCGCCGAACAGGGCTTTCACGTGGTGCTGCAGAGCTGTCGCGGCACCGGCGGTTCCGGCGGCACGTTCGATCTGTGGCGCAACGAGGTCGCTGACGGCCAGGCCACGGTGTCCTGGCTGCGCGAGCAGAGCTGGTTCAACGGGACACTGGGGACCGTCGGCCCCAGTTACCTGGCATACGTGCAGTGGGCTCTCGCCGTGGACCCGCCACCGGAGCTGAAGGCGATGGTGGTGCAGGTGGGGCTGCACGATCCCCACGCCCTGTTCCACGCACAAGGGGCACTCCACCTGGAGAACGCCCTCGCCGTCGGCGTCGGCATGACGTATCAGCACCAGGGGATGGCAGCGTTCCTGAGGGCGACGCTGCGTCTGCGGCGGTGCCTGCGTGATGTCATCACCGCGCAGCCACTGCGCGGGGCGTACGTGCCCGCCCTCGGGGGCGATGTTCCCTGGCTGGACGACGTGATGTCGCACCCGGATGCCAAGGACGCCTACTGGAACGGTGCGTCGTTGGCGGCGGTGGCGGAGCGGCTGGATGTGCCGACCGGTTTGATCACCGGATGGCACGATGCGCTGGGTGACCAGACCTTCGAGCAGTACCGGCGACTCCGTGAGGCCGGCTGCGAGACCGCCTTGCTCGTCGGCCCCTGGACCCACACGTCCGCGCTGCAGCAGGGGTGGCCCGAGGTGTTCGCCGAGAGCCTCGCCTGGCTACGTGCGCACCTGTACGACGATCCCTCCGGCCTCCGTCCCACAAGGGTGCGCGTGCACGTCGGCGGCGAAGACGACTGGCGGGACATCGACGACTGGCCGCCGGCCACGGCCGTCAGCTCCTGGTTTCCCACCGCGCAGGGGCACCTCACCCGGCAGGCTCCCACGGAATCCGCACCACTGACGTCGTTCCGCTACGACCCGACAGACCCCACCCCCTCTCTTGGCGGCCCGCTGCTCTCCCGTACGGCCGGTCCTCGCGACAACAGCACGCTTGAGATCCGGGACGACGTACTGACGTTCACCGGCCCCCCGCTGACCGAGCCCGTGGACGTTCTCGGCCCGGTCTCCGCACGGTTGAGCATGTCCACGGACACCGGCCACGCCGACGTCTTCACCCGCCTGTGCGACGTGGACACACGAGGCCGCTCCATCAACATCTGCGACGGGCTGGGCCGGATTCGCACGGCCGAACAGGCGCCCTCGCACATCACCGTGCCGATGCGTTCCACCGCCCACCGCTTCGCCGTCGGTCACCGCATACGCTGGCAGATCAGCGGAGGTGCCCATCCGCGCTACGCCCGCAATCCCGGCACCGGAGAGTCGCCGGTGGACGCCAC
Source organism: Streptomyces nogalater (assembly GCF_039532885.1). Classification (NCBI taxonomy): domain Bacteria; kingdom Bacillati; phylum Actinomycetota; class Actinomycetes; order Kitasatosporales; family Streptomycetaceae; genus Streptomyces; species Streptomyces nogalater. Next base: position 53,642 of record NZ_BAAASM010000010.1, read on the forward strand.
CACCTTCACGCCGGTGCGCATGACGCTCCATGCGGACTCGGCGCTGATGCTTGCGACGCCTGCCCGAAGCTTCGGGCTCGGCCCCACGGGGAACGGCTGACGAGCCGGACCCCGACGGGCTGACGTTGAGGGGCGGCCCTCGCGGCCGAACGTCCGCCGCCGCGCCGAGCCGCCGTCACGCCGAGCTGGGACCGACCAGCTGTGCCGTCAGGCCGAGTCGCGCCGTATCAGCTCCGTGCGGAGGATGACGTGGCGCCAGGCCAGGGCCGGTTCCTCCAGTTCCTCCAGCAGGAGTCGGACCATCGCCCGGCCGATCTCCGCCAGCGGCTGGCGGACCGTGGTCAGGCGGGGCTCGGTCTGTTCGGCCAGCGGGAAGTCGTCGAAACCGATGATGGCGACGTCCTCCGGCACCCGGCGCCCCGTCGCGCGCAGCTCCCGCAGCGCACCGGCCGCCGTGGTGTCGGACGCGGCGAGCACCGCGTCGATCTCCGGGTGCCGCGCGAGCAGCCGGGCCATGGCGTGCCGGCCGCTCTCCTCGGTGAAGTCGCCCTCGGCGATCCAGGACGCGTCGGTGCTCAGCCCGGCCGCCGCGAGCCCTTGCCGGTAGCCGCGCAGCCGGGACTGCGCGACGTACATGTCCAGCGGTCCGGTGATCGTGGCGATCGCCTTGCGGCCCGTGGCCAGCAGGTGGGTGACCGCGCTGCGGGCACCGCCGGCGTTGTCCGCGTCGACGTAGCTGACGTGCTCGTCGCCCGAGCGGCGGCCCAGCATGACGGTCGGCAGCCGGGCCTCGGCGAGCATGTCCGGCAAGGTGTCGTCGGCGCGCACCGAGACCAGCAGCGCGCCGTCGACCCGGCCGCCGCGCGCGTACTCCAGGAAGCGCTTGCGTTCGGTGTCCGAGCGCACCATCGTCAGCAGCAACTGCATCCCGGTGTCGGCCAGGGCGTCCCCGAGCGAGCTGACGATCTCCGAGAAGAAAGGCTCCGCGAACAGCCGCCAGTCCGGCTCCGTCACGACCAGCGCGACCGCGTCGGCACGCCGGCCGGCCAGGGTCCGGGCCGCCAGATTGGGTACGTATCCCAGCTCGGCGATGGCCTGTTGCACGGCCTGGCGCGTCGATTCCCGCACCCCCGCCGCGTTGTTGACGACGCGGGAGACCGTGCCCCGGCCCACTCCTGCGCGGGCGGCCACTTCCTCCAGCGTCGGCGTGTCAGGGCGCCGCCTGCCCATTGACCACCTCCCCCCAAGAGCCCCGATCTTACGATTCGCGGGGCATCGCGCACACGGCTTCTTCCGACGACGACCGGTATGGCGCCCACTGCCGGCCAGGACTCCGGCGGGGCCGGCCGCTGCCCAGGAGCGCGGCGGCGCGCCCGCTGCCCTCGCGGACGCCCGGCGGACCGGCGCGTCAACTCGGCGTGAACTCGCTGGTGCGGTGGTGACGCGGGCGATGGCTGTCTGCCCGAGTGCCCGCCCGAGTCGTGTCCGCCGGAGCCGTGTCCGGCGGACAGCCGGGTGGTCGCCGAACTTGGTGTCCGGTGGGCGGGCGGGTGCGTGGTCACCGGCTCCGGTGTCCGGCCGGCCGACGCGCGTTCGATGCCCAGCCGGCCGACGCGTGTTCGGGGAGCCCGTGCCCGCACCGGACCGGGGCCGCCGTCCGTACCGCCGCCCGTGCCGCCGGGGTACGGACGGCGGTGCCCGGAACCGGTCGGCCGGAAAGGGTCTCCCGCCGCTCCCGGGGTGCTGGCCGGAAGTCGTCACCCCAAGATCAACGGGCCCTAAGCTCGGACCGCTGGGCGAATCGTCGATCTTGGTGGAAGGAGCCGGAGCTGGTGGAGGACAAGAGGGTTGTCATCGTGACCGGTGGAGGCTCGGGCATCGGACAGGCCACCGCCCGGCTGCTCGGCGAGGCCGGGCACCATGTGGTCGTCTCCGGCCGGCGGACCGAGCCCCTGGAACGCCTCGCGAAGGAGACCGGCGCGCTGGCGCATCCGTCGGACATCGGGGATCCCGACGCGGTCGAGGGACTCGTCCGGGCCGCCCTGGACGCGCACGGACGGCTCGACGGAGTGGTGCTGAACGCGGGGATCGGGCGCGGCGGAGCCGTCGGCGACATGTCGCTGCGCGACTGGGACGACGTGATGCGCACCAACCTCACCGGCCCGCTGCTCCTGCTGCGCGCCGCGATCCCGCACCTGCTGGAGTCCAAGGGCGCGGTGGTCGCCGTCGCGTCGGTGTCCGCGCTGCGCAACGGCACGAGCAACGCCCCGTATGCCACCTCCAAGGCGGCCCTGCTCCAGCTGTGCCGTTCCGTCGCCGTGGACTACGGACGGCAGGGCGTGCGGGCCAACACCGTGTGCCCGGGATGGGTGCGCACCGAGATGGCCGACCGGCGCATGACCCGCTTCGCCGAGGAGGAGCGGCTGCCCGGCGGCATCGAGGACGCCTACGCGGAGGCGACCAGGCTGCTGCCCCAGGGCCGTCCCGGCGAGCCCCGCGAGGTCGCGGAGGCCATCGCCTGGCTGCTGTCCCCGGCGGCGTCCTACGTCAACGGAGCGGTGCTCACCGTGGACGGCGGGGCGACGGCCCTCGACCCCGGGACGCTCGGATTCGACTACCGGATCACACCACGCGGCGCCACGATCGGCTGAGCCGGCGCAGCCGGGCCCAGTCCGGTCCAGTCCATTCCAGCCGGGCCCGGCCCGGCCCGGCGCCGCCGTCCGGACCGGCCGAACCTCACCGAAGCGGCACCCTGGTCAGGCCGAGTTCCGCCGCGGGCAGTGCCGTTCGGCCGAGTTCCGCCGCAGTCGGTGCCGTTCGGTCGCGTTCCGCCGCCGTCAGCGCGGTTCGGCGTGGTCGGCGGTCGGGGACGTTCGTGTGCGGCAGGGCAGCGCGTCGGTCATGGTGGGCCACATCCGGGCGATCCCCAGCAGGGTCTCGGAGCTGCCGTGCGTCACCCCGGGCAGCGGGTGCGGGTCGGACGGAGGTACACCGACGAGTACCGCACGGCGGGCCTGGCCCACGGCACCGGCCAGCGCGGCACAGGCGAGACGGTCCTCCGGCACCCCGGCCCGCAGGGCGTGCCGGTGCGCCTGCTCGTACGCGTCCGGCCGCACGTACTGCTGGAGCGTCAGCAGCGCGTCGTACGTCTCGATGGTCTGCCGGTGGGCCTGGAGCACCGGTGGGTAGCGCGGCCGGAGCACCTCCTGGAGCCGGGTCCGCCGGGGCCGGGCGAGTGCCACGTGGGGGACCGCCGTCACCAGGTCCCGCCACAGCGGCCACAGCCGCCAGCAGATCCGCAGCGCGGTGGCCGACCGGGCCAGCGCCGTCGCGGTGGGCACCAGCAGCGACGCCGCCCGCAGGAAGCCGTGCGCCCCCATCACCATGGACAGCCAGGGCAGCAGGGCCGGGACGAGCCCGTAGAGGTGGCCGAGATAGCCGCACCAGAAGACCAGGGCGAGGACGCTGCCCACCGCGAACAGCCGCAGCGACCACACCAGATCGCGCTCCGTCGTGCGCAGGCTGTAGCGCCAGCAGACCACCAGGGCGACGGCGTCGCCGAGCAGGTGGGCGACGCTCAGGATCAGCCAGTAGGCGGTCGTCGCGGACGCGGGCCGCTGCGCTGAAGCCGCCCCGATCGGCTGACCGGCCCCCAGCAGATCCATCACGAGCAGCGCCGCCAGGGCCGCCGTCAGCCCCACCGCCACCGAGCGGCGCAGCCGCGGGGAGCGCCGGCAGTCCACCACGAAGAGCAGGACCAGTCCCGCGCTGAGCACGCCGATCAGGTTGCGCACCAGCGACACCGTGTGGACGTCGACACCGGTGGACGCGAGCGCGGTGACGACCCCCTGCTGGAAGAGCGTGATGGCGATGGTCGCCGCCAGCACGGTGATCCACAGCCCCCGCAGCCGGGGTTCGCGCAGCGCCGGGCGCGCCCGCCAGACGAGGGCGCACCACAGAGCGACGACGCTGGCGAGTCCGACCCGGGCCGCCAGCTCACTCACCGGCATCGGCGGTCACCCCCAGGAACGCGCCGAGGCGTCCCAGGGGGCCGGCCACCCGGCCGGTTTTCCCGGCGCTCTGGATCAGGCTGGCGATCATCTCGGCTTCTTGTTCCTCGGTGGTCGTGTAACTGGTTCTGGCCATCAGCCGCCTGACGAGATGGGGGGCCTCCAGGAGCCCGGCGGCCGGCTGCTCACCGTCGTCCGTGAAGCTCCGGTGGTGGTCGCACAGCACATGGCCGATCTCGTGCAGGATGATGTGCTCCTGGTGCAGGGGAGCCGTCCTGGTCTCGTAGAACACGTAGTCGGCGTCCTCGGTGCCCAGCCACAGCCCGCAGGCCCCGGTGGCCGCGGCCTCCTCGGGCAGCTCCCGGAGCACGAGCGGACGGCCTCTCAGTTCCTCCACCCGTGCGCGGAGCGCCTCCAGGGTGAGCGACCGATCCACCCCGAGATCACGCAGAATCGCGGCACATCTGCGCTGCAGCGCCGCGTGCTCGCTCGTTCTCCTCACCTGTCGTCACCCCCGCTCGCTGTTCTCACCGGCCGGAACGGCTGCGGCGGCTCCCCGTCCCGGACGCGTCGGGGGCGACGGCGGATTCGCTTAGGCTTCCCACTCGCTCGGAGACCTCCTCGTCGGTGAAGTGGCCCGGTGTGACCCCGGAAGGCTTTGCCGGTACGGAGACGGGCCGTGTCCCGGGGGCAAGCTGCCGACCCACCTAAGCAGGTCGTCCGCCCTTTTGCACACGCCCACCCGGGCTTTCGGTCGCCCTTTGGCGGAAAACGTCTCCTGCCCTCGCGGCCTTTACGGACGCGTCTCCGGTAAACCACTGTGACTGCCCTCACAGGTGACCGGAAGGGGGATGTCTTCGCCCCTGCCCGGCGTGCCGGCCGGCCGTGCCACCTGGGAACTCCGGGACACCGGCCGCCGCGGACCGCCTACCCTGGAACGCATGACCAGCAGCAGCGACCGGAGCCCGGCAGTGGACGTTCCCGCCCCCAAGAGTTACGAGATCCGCACCTACGGGTGCCAGATGAACGTCCACGACTCCGAGCGATTGGCCGGTCTGCTCGAAGAGGCCGGATACGTGCGGGCCCCCGAGGGGGCGGACGGGGACGCGGACGTCGTCGTCTTCAACACCTGCGCGGTCCGCGAGAACGCCGACAACCGTCTCTACGGCAACCTCGGCCGGCTCGCGCCGAAGAAGGTTTCGCGCCCCGGCATGCAGATCGCGGTCGGCGGCTGCCTCGCGCAGAAGGACCGCGACACCATCGTGAAGAAGGCGCCCTGGGTGGACGTCGTCTTCGGCACGCACAACATCGGCAAGCTGCCCGTCCTGCTGGAGCGCGCCCGCGTCCAGGAGGAGGCGCAGGTCGAGATCGCCGAGTCGCTGGAGGCGTTCCCCTCCACGCTGCCGACCCGCCGCGAGAGCGCCTACGCGGCCTGGGTGTCGATCTCCGTCGGCTGCAACAACACCTGCACCTTCTGCATCGTCCCGGCGCTGCGCGGCAAGGAGAAGGACCGCCGTCCCGGCGACATCCTCGCCGAGATCGAGACCCTGGTCGGCGAGGGCGTCTCGGAGATCACGCTGCTCGGCCAGAACGTCAACGCCTACGGCTCCGACATCGGCGACCGCGAGGCCTTCAGCAAGCTGCTGCGCGCCTGCGGGAAGATCGAGGGCCTGGAGCGGGTCCGGTTCACCTCGCCGCATCCGCGCGACTTCACGGACGACGTGATCGCGGCCATGGCCGAGACCCCGAACGTGATGCCCCAGCTGCACATGCCGCTCCAGTCCGGCTCGGACACGGTCCTGAAGGCGATGCGCCGCTCCTACCGCCAGGAGCGGTACCTGGGGATCATCGAGAAGGTGCGGGCTGCCATCCCGCACGCCGCGATCACCACCGACATCATCGTGGGCTTCCCCGGGGAGACCGAGGAGGACTTCGAGCAGACGCTGCACGTCGTCCGGGAGGCCCGGTTCGCCCAGGCGTTCACCTTCCAGTACTCCAAGCGCCCCGGCACCCCCGCCGCGACCATGGAGAACCAGATCCCCAAGGAGGTCGTCCAGGCGCGCTACGAGCGGCTGGTCGCCCTCCAGGAGGAGATTTCCTGGGAGGAGAACAAGAAGCAGGTCGGCCGCACCCTGGAGCTGATGGTCGCCGAGGGCGAGGGCCGCAAGGACGGCGCCACCCACCGCCTCTCCGGCCGCGCCCCCGACAACCGCCTGGTCCACTTCACCAAGCCCGACCAGGAGGTCCGCCCCGGTGACGTCGTCACCGTGGAGGTCACCTACGCCGCCCCGCACCACCTGCTCGCCGAGGGCCCCGTACTCGCCGTGCGCCGTACGCGCGCGGGCGACGCCTGGGAGAAGCGCAACGCGGCGGAGACCGCCAAGCCGGCGGGCGTGATGCTGGGCCTGCCGAAGATCGGCGTGCCCGAGCCGCTGCCGGTGGCGGCGGGAAGCGGCTGCGGCTGCGACTGACGGCCTGCCGCCCCGCGGGGGCCTGCCGCCGCACAGGCGTGTGGGTCCCTGCGGGATGCTCACCCAAGAAGCCACCGAGGACCGCCGAAGGGCGCCGACACGAGGGACACCCGGCCCGGCGGCCCGCGTGAGCGGGGGCGCCCGGGCCTGAGCGTCGATGCGGGGAGTTCTCCTGCCTGGCCACCGGGCTGAGCGTCGATGCGGGGGATCCCTGCCCGGTCACCGGTCTGAGCGCGGGTGCGCGGGGCGTGCCCGGCGACCGGCGGACCGGCGTGAGCGCCTGTGCGCGGCCCGGGCCCCTCGGTGACCGAGGTCGGCGCTCGGCCGGCCGCGGTGGGGGGTTAACCTGCCGACCATGCTTGTCGCCGCCGCAGTCTGCCCCTGCCCTCCGCTGCTCGTGCCCGAGGTCGCCGCGGGTGCCGCACCAGAGCTGGACGCCGCCCGCGCGGCCTGCTCGGACGCGCTCGGCGTGCTCGCCGCCGCCCGCCCCGATCTGCTGGTGGTGGTCGGCACCGCCGAGCCCGGCGGGCGCGGCCCGTTCCCGCAGGGCACCCCGGGGACGTTCCGCGGTTTCGGGGTCGACGTGGACGTACGTCTGGGCTCCGCCACCGGCGCCGCCCCGGAGCGCGAGCTGCCGGCCTCGCTGGCCGTCGGCGCCTGGCTGCTGGAGCGGACCGGCTGGGCGGACGCCCCCATCGAGGGGCTGGGGGTCGCCGACACGCTGGAGCCCGGGCGGTGCGCCGAGACCGGCCGGGAGCTGGCCGGCCGGGCCGATCGGGTGGCGCTGCTGGTGATGGGGGACGCCAGCGCCTGCCGCACCCTCAAGGCGCCCGGGTACCTGGACGAGCGCGCGGCACCCTTCGACGCGGAGGTGGCACGGGCCCTCGAAGCGGCGGACGTGGCGGCCCTGGGGGCGATCGACCCGGCGCTCGCCCGTGAACTGAAGGCGGCCGGCCGCGCCCCCTGGCAGATCCTCGCCGGCGCGGCGCACGAGTCCCCCCTCACCGGCGCCCTCCTCTACGAGGACGCGCCGTACGGGGTGGGGTACCTGGTGGCTGCCTGGTCGTGAACTCCCTTAAGAAGTCGGTGGCGGTCCCTCCGGGCGGGTCGGGGTCGTCGGGTCGGGGGGCGGCGGTGTCGTCGTAGGGCCGCTCTTGTGCGCGAGGCGGTCCATGGCCTCCTTGGCCTTGCCCGTGCCCGCCTGGATCCTGTCGCTGTACTTGCCCTTGGTCCGCTCGTCGACGGCCTTGGCGGCCTTGTCGATCCCGTGCTGGACCTTGTCCCCATGCTGCCGCGCGAGGTCCGACACCTTGTCCTTGGCCGGGCCCAGCTTGGCCTTCATGTTGTCCATCAGACCCATGGGTCCACCTTCCCTCGCGGGCGGTTGTCTGCGGACGCCCTCGCCGGCCGCGCCGTTCGCCTGCCGGGGGACCGTGCAGGAAAATCGTGCAGGGAAAGCGTGCAAACCCGCCCGTATCACTCCATACGGTACTCGTGCGGGCGACTTCCCGCGTAGCCCGGTACCTACCCACCCCGCCCGGCGCGTACCCACCGGGTATCGCGTCCCACCGGGTACGCGGCGCGAACGCGGTGCCGTGGCGTCGGCCCACTCCTTGTAGGCGTCTCCTGGACGTTTGCGAGACTGGTGCGGTGAGCAGTGCACCCGTCGCCCCCCGCGTCATCGCCGTCGTAGGACCCACCGCGGCCGGCAAGTCCGATCTCGGTGTCTTCCTGGCCCAGCAACTCGGCGGCGAGATCGTCAACGCCGACTCCATGCAGTTGTACCGAGGGATGGACATCGGTACCGCCAAGCTGACGCCCGAGGAGCGCGGCGGCATCCCGCACCATCTGCTGGACATCTGGGACGTGACGGTGACCGCCTCGGTCGCCGAGTACCAGAAACTGGCCCGCGCGCGCATCGACGCGCTGCTCGCCGAGGGCCGCTGGCCCATCCTGGTCGGCGGCTCCGGCCTCTACGTCCGGGGAGCAGTCGACAACCTGGAGTTCCCCGGCACCGACCCCGAGGTCCGGGCCCGACTGGAGGGGGAGCTGGCGCTGCGCGGCCCGGGCGCCCTGCACGCCCGGCTGGCCGCCGCCGACCCCGAGGCCGGCCGGGCGATCCTGCCGAGCAACGGCCGCCGGATCGTCCGCGCGCTGGAGGTGATCGAGATCACCGGCCAGCCCTTCACGGCCAATCTGCCGGGCCACGACTCGGTGTACGACACCGTCCAGATCGGCGTCGACGTCGCCCGCCCGGAACTGGACGACCGCATCGCGCGGCGCGTCGACCGGATGTGGGAGGCGGGCCTCGTGGACGAGGTGCGCGCACTGGAGGCGCGGGGCCTGCGCGAGGGGCGCACGGCCTCGCGCGCGCTCGGCTACCAGCAGGTACTCGCGGTGCTGGCCGGGGAGTGCACCGAAGCGGAAGCGCGGGCCGAGACCGTGCGTGCCACCAAGCGCTTCGCGCGCCGCCAGGATTCGTGGTTCAGGCGGGATCCCAGGGTGCACTGGTTGAGTGGGGCCGCGGCGGATCGCGGGGAACTTCCGCAGCAGGCCCTGGCGTTGGTCGAACGACCGGTTACAGCCTGATCACGTCATGGCATCGGGATGCGCCGCCGGTCATCGCGGCCTGCGGCGCCGTGCCATCATCGACCTTCGATCGACCAAGTGGAGCCTAGTTGGGAGGGCGCGTGGCGATGGAGGCCGGCCCTCGCGACACCGCACGAAGCACCGAGCCCGTCACCACGGACAGTGACGACCCCGGCCCGGGCGCGGACCATCCGGACGAACACCGCCCCCGGACGAACGGCTCGCGGCCGACCGCTTTCCGGGCGAACGGTTACGACAACGGGCCGGAGGGCAGCGGGTCGCACGCCCACGCCCCGACGGACGATCACCCGACCGAAAACCCCCTGGCGACGGGCCCCCTCGCCGTGGACCGCCTGGCCACCGACCCCTTGGCCGCGGACCCCGTGACCGGGGACCCCCTGGCCGCGGACCCCCTCGCCGACGACCGTCTCGCCGACGACGGCCCCGACGACACCCAGGGCGGCGTCACCGCCGACGGACCGGCGCCCGAGGAGATGTACCCGGGCGGCCCGGAGGTCGAGGTCGAACTGCGCCCGCAGCGCCGGCTGCGCCTCTGGCAGCTGGCCCCCATCGTGGGCCTCGGTGCCGTCGGCTCCCTGATGTTCGCCTTCCCGCTCGCCTTCGACTTCGGCGACAGCGGTGCGGTCATCGCCATGCTCGGCCTGCTGATCTGCTCCTGCGCCGCGGGCTGGGGCATGATGGCCGCCCGCCGGGTCGGCTACACCTGGCCGGGCCTGCCCCCGCGCGGCTCGGGCCGCCGCCCGGACTGGCGGGTCGTCCTCGGCTACGTCCTCCTGGTGGCCGTGGTGGTCGTGCTCGCCGTCTGGCGGGTGGCAAGGCTGCGCTGAGCAGCCCCGCCGGTCCTGCCCGTCCCGGCTGCCCCGGCCGGCTGTCGGTGCGCTCCCGTACGATCGAGGAATGAGCACACGGATCGCCTTCCTCAAAGGTCACGGCACGGAGAACGACTTCGTGATCATCCCCGACCCGGAGAACGCCCTCGATCTGTCCCCGGCCGTCGCGGCCGCGCTGTGCGACCGCCGGGCGGGCATCGGAGGCGACGGTGTGCTGCACGTCGTACGGTCCGCGGCGCACCCGGAGGCCCGGGCGATGGCCGGCGAGGCCGAGTGGTTCATGGACTACCGCAACGGCGACGGCTCGATCGCCGAGATGTGCGGCAACGGCAGCCGTGTGTTCGCGCGCTACCTCCAGCACGCCGGGCATGTGAGCGAAGGCGACCTGGCGATCGCCACGCGCGCGGGTGTGAAGACCGTCCACCTCGCGAAGAACGGTGACATCACGGTCGGCATGGGCCGCGCCCGCCTCCCCGAAGGGGAGGTCACGGTGACCGTGGGCGAGCGCAGCTGGCCCGCGCGCAACGTCAACGTGGGCAACCCGCACGCGGTGGCCTTCGTGGCCGACCTGGCGCACGCCGGCGATCTGTACACGGCACCGCCGGTCGGCCCGGCGACCGCCTACCCGGACGGCGTGAACGTCGAGTTCGTCGTCGACCGGGGCCCCCGCCACGTCGCCATGCGCGTGCATGAGCGCGGCTCCGGCGAGACCCGCTCGTGCGGCACGGGCGCGTGCGCCGTCGCCGTGGCCGCCGCCCGCCGGGACGGCGCCGACCCGGCCGTCACCGGCACCCCGGCCACGTACACGGTCGACGTGCCCGGCGGGCGCCTGGTCATCACCGAGCGGCCGGACGGCGAGATCGAGATGACCGGACCCGCCGTGATCGTCGCCGAGGGCGAGATCGACGCGGAGTGGCTGGCCGAAGCGTTCGGCTGACCGAAAACTTAAACCTCTATTTCATCGCTCGAATGGGTGATCCGTTTCACGCTCGGCCGGAGGCGGTCGGCCGGGGGTGGCGGGCTCGGTAGCATCAAGCACCGGCACGGACGGGGGAATGCCGCCAACCCTGAGCCGCGTGTGCCCCGGGACTCCGTCCGCCGGTTTATGAGCCGGAGGTGCCCATGAGTGCGGAGGCCACGAACCCTGCGACCGCTGGTCCGGCGGCGCCCCCGGTGCCGCAGGCGCTCACCGCGTCCGCGGCGCCCGCGGCGACGCGCAGAAAGGCAAGGCCCCGGATCGACCTGCGCCGGCTCGGCCGTGCCGCGCTGCTCGGCTCCGCCGCCCGCGACAAACTGCCCGACGCGATCGGCCACGTAGTGGAGGCACACCGCGCCCACTACCCCGACGCCGACATCGAACCCCTGCGCCGCGCCTACATCCTGGCGGAGTCCTCGCACCGCGGCCAGATGCGCAAGAGCGGCGAGCCGTACATCACGCACCCGCTCGCCGTCACCCTGATCCTCGCCGAACTCGGCGCCGAGACCACGACCCTGACGGCCTCTCTGCTGCACGACACGGTCGAGGACACCGAGGTGACGCTCGAACAGGTACGGGAACAGTTCGGCGAGGAGGTGCGTTATCTGGTCGACGGCGTCACGAAACTGGAGAAGGTCGACTACGGAGCCGCCGCCGAACCGGAGACCTTCCGCAAGATGCTCGTCGCCACCGGCAACGACGTGCGCGTGATGTCGATCAAGCTCGCCGACCGCCTGCACAACATGCGCACCCTGGGCGTGATGCGCCCCGAGAAACAGGCGCGGATCGCCAAGGTCACCCGTGACGTCCTCATCCCGCTCGCCGAGCGCCTCGGTGTGCAGGCCCTCAAGACCGAGCTGGAGGACCTGGTCTTCGCCGTCCTCCGCCCCGAGGAGTACGCCCACACCCGCGAGCTGATCGCGGAGAACGCCGCCCGCTCCGGCGATCCGCTCGCCGAGGTCGCCGAGGAGGTGCGCGGGGTGCTGCGCGAGGCCGACATCCCGGCCGAGGTCCTCATCCGCCCCCGGCACTTCGTCTCCGTCCACCGGGTGGCCCGCAAGCGCGGCCGGCTGCGCGGCACGGACTTCGGGCGCCTGCTGGTGCTGGTGAACGAGGACGCGGACTGCTACGCCGTCCTCGGCGAGCTGCACACCTGTATGACGCCGGTGGTCTCGGAGTTCAAGGACTTCATCGCCGTACCGAAGTTCAACCTCTACCAGTCCCTGCACACCGCCGTCGCCCGGTCCGACGGACAGGTGGCCGAAGTCCTCATCCGCACCCACCAGATGCACAAGGTCGCCGAGGCCGGTGTCGTGGCCCTCGGCAACCCGTACGCGCCCGCCCCCGAGTCCGGCGCCCCAGCGAACGACGCTTCCCCCGCCGAAGGCGAACGCGTCGACCCCACCCGTCCCGGCTGGCTCTCCCGCCTCCTCGACTGGCAGCGGGCCGCCCCCGACCCCGACACCTTCTGGTCCACCCTGCGCGAGGACCTCGCGCAGGACCGCGAGATCACCGTCTTCCGCCCCGACGGCGGCACCCTCGGCCTGCCCGAGGGAGCCACCTGCGTGGACGCCGCCTACGCGCAGTACGGCGAGGACGCGCACGCCTGTATCGGCGCCCGTGTCAACGGCCGGCTCGCCACCCTCAGCACGGTCCTGCGCGACGGCGACACCGTCCAGCTCCTGATGGGCCAGGACCCGGCCTCCGAGCCGTCCCGCGAATGGCTGGACCACGCCCACACCCCCGCCGCCCGCATCGCCATCCAGCGCTGGCTGGCCACCCACCCCGGCGGCGGCAGCGACACGGGCGACGACGCCGGCGCGGCCGAGCCGAACGGTCGCGGTACCGCCCCCGCCCAGGCCGCTGCCGCAGCCCGCGCGACCTCGGCCCGTGCCGCCCCGGCTCGCGACGGCGCGCCCGCGGACCACGCCCCGCGTACCACCCCCGCCACCCCCACGGACGCCCCGCGCCCCCGCCGCGCCGACGTCCTCGTGGACCGGCCCGGCGCCGCCGTACGGCTCGCCGGGTGCTGTACGCCCGTACCGCCGGACGAGATCACCGGGTTCGCGGTGCGCGGGGGAGTGGTGACCGTGCACCGCGTGGAGTGCGCGGTGGTGGCGCACATGAAGAGCCTGGGGCGGGCGGAGATCGGCGTGCGCTGGGGGAACACCGCCGAGTGCCGGGTCACCCTGGTCGCCGAATCGTTCGGCCGCCCCCATCTGCTCGCCGACCTCACCGAGGCCATCGCCCTGGCGGGCGCCGAGATCGTCTCCGCCACCGTCGAACCGCCCAGCCAGCAGCGGGTGCGCCACACCTACACCCTCCAGCTCCCCGACGCCTCCCGCCTCCCGGCCCTGATGCGCGCGATGCGTGACGTGCCCGGGGTGTACGACGTGAGCCGCGCCCAGCACCAGGCACCGGCCCCCTGACGACGGGGATCCGGCCCGCCCCCGCCTCCGGTCCGGACGGCCGGCGCGAGGCCGTCTTGCTGCCGTCCCGGCCCCGACGGCGGCACCCGGCCCTCCTGGCCACCCGTCGCACCGCCCCCCCGACGACGGCGCCCGGCCTACCCGTTCGGGTGGGACGGACGCGCGTCGCCGCCGCGCGACGGGCCCGCCCTGGTAGCGGTGGTCCATGCCGCTCAACCCCCGCCTCCACCTCCGCCCCCGGCCCGAGCCCGCCCCGCACCACCTCCGGACGCAGCCCGAGCCCGCTCCACACCACCCCCGCCCCGAACCCTCCCCGTACCGCCTCCCGCCCCGAAGCGAGCCCGGCACCGCCCCGGACCGCGCCCGGCCCGGCAGGCCCCGGTACCGCCGGGCGGCCCTGCTCGCCTCCGCCGTCTCCCTCTGCCTCGTCGCCGCCGCGGCCCCCGCCGAGCCCCTCGGCATCGGCGACACCCTCTTCCCGTACCTGGGCAACCCCGGCTACGACGTCGCCTCGTACGACCTGGCTCTCACCTACACCGGCGCCCAGGACAAGCCGCTGGAGGCCGTGACCACCATCGACGCCCGGACCACCGCCGACCTGGAGCGCGTCAACCTCGACTTCACCCACGGCACCGTCCGCTCGGTCGCGGTCGACGGGCTTCCGGCCGGGTTCACCAGCGCCGGCGAGGACCTGGTCGTCACCCCGCGCCACCCGCTGGCCGAGGGCCGCCGGTTCCGGATCACCGTGCGGCACACCAGCGACCCCGTCTACGGCAAGGACCGGCAGGGCGGCTGGGTGCGCACCGCCGACGGCCTCGCCATGACGAACCAGGCCGACGCCGCCCATCTGGTGTTCCCCTGCAACGACCATCCGTCCGACAAGGCGATCTTCACCTTCCGGATCACCGCGCCCAACGCCTACACGGTCGTCGCCAACGGCCTGCCCACCGGAACCGACCGGGACGGTTCCACCACCACCTGGACCTACCGCACCCGGCACCCCATGGCCACCGAGCTCGCCCAGGTCTCGATCGGCCGCTCCGCCGTGGTCCGCCGCGAGGGCCCGCACGGGTTGCCCCTGCGCGATGTCGTCCCCGCCGCCGACCGCAAGGCCCTCGAACCCTGGCTGGCGAAGACGCCGGACCAGATCACCTGGATGGAGAGCAAGGTCGGCCGGTACCCCTTCGAGACCTACGGCGTGCTCATGGCACAGGCGTCCACAGGCTTCGAACTGGAGACCCAGACCCTCTCCCTCTTCGAGAAGAGCCTGTTCACCGAGCCGGGCTACCCCGAGTGGTACCTGGAATCGATCATGGTGCACGAGCTGTCCCACCAGTGGTTCGGCGACAGCGTCACCCCGCGCGCCTGGTCCGACGTCTGGCTGAACGAGGGGCACGCCACCTGGTACGAGGCGCTGTACAGCGAGGAGACCGCGGACCGGCCCCTGGCGGCACGGATGAAGGCCGCGTACGGCGCCTCCGACCGCTGGCGGGCGGCCGGCGGACCGCCCGCCCGCCCCAAGCCGCCCGCCCCCGGCCAGAAGATCGACCTCTTCCGGCCCAACGTCTACGACGGCGCCGCCCTCGTCCTCTACGCCCTGCGGCAGGAGATCGGCCGGCCGGCCTTCGAGCGGCTGGAACGGCTCTGGGTCCGGGAGCACCGCGACGCCACCGCCACCACCGCCGACTTCGTCCGGCTGGCCTCGGCCGTCGCCGGCCGCGACCTCGACGGCTTCCTGCGGCCCTGGCTGTACGGCGAGAAGACCCCGCCGATGCCCGGACACCCGGACTGGAAGCCGACGGCGGCGGCCAAGGCGGCCGAGCCCCACCTGAAGCGATAACCCGGTGACGAGACGTGCCGTCCCGTGCGAACATCTACGGGTCGGCGCACGCAGGGGACACGGGAATCTCCCGGGGTACCCGTACGTTGAACAAGACGAGCGGCCGGGTATAGACCGCCGTACCGACGCCGAAACGGCACTCCCATCGACGTAAGGATCCAATGACCTCCTCTTCTTCCCCTTCCCAGGACACCAAGCGCCTCGCGCACGCCTATCCCGAGGGTCTTCGGGCCGATGCCCTGATGGAAGAGGACGTCGCCTGGAGCCACGAGATCGACGGCGAGCGGGACGGCGACCAGTTCGACCGCTCCGAGCGCGCGGCCCTGCGCCGCGTGGTGGGCCTGTCCACCGAGCTGGAGGACGTCACCGAGGTCGAGTACCGCCAGCTCCGCCTGGAGCGGGTCGTGCTCGTCGGCGTGTGGACCACCGGCACCGCGCAGGACGCCGAGAACTCCCTCGCGGAGCTGGCCGCCCTCGCGGAGACCGCGGGCGCGCTGGTCCTCGACGGCGTCATCCAGCGCCGTGACAAGCCCGACGCGGCCACGTACATCGGCTCCGGCAAGGCCGCCGAGCTGCGTGACATCGTCCTCGAAACGGGCGCCGACACCGTCATCTGCGACGGTGAGCTGAGCCCGGGCCAGCTGATCCAGCTGGAGGACGTGGTCAAGGTCAAGGTCATCGACCGTACGGCCCTGATCCTGGACATCTTCGCCCAGCACGCCAAGTCCCGCGAGGGCAAGGCGCAGGTCGCGCTCGCGCAGATGCAGTACATGCTGCCGCGACTGCGCGGCTGGGGTCAGTCGCTGTCCCGGCAGATGGGTGGCGGTCGCGGCGGCCTCGCCACACGTGGCCCCGGTGAGACCAAGATCGAGACGGACCGGCGCCGCATCCGCGAGAAGATGGCGAAGATGCGCCGGGAGATCGCGGACATGAAGACCGGCCGCGAGGTCAAGCGGCAGGAGCGCCGGCGCAACAAGGTGCCGTCCGTGGCCATCGCGGGCTACACCAACGCCGGCAAGTCCTCCCTGCTCAACCGCCTCACGGGAGCCGGCGTCCTGGTCGAGAACGCGCTCTTCGCGACCCTGGACCCGACCGTCCGCCGGGCCGAGACCCCGGGCGGCCGGCTGTACACGCTGGCCGACACCGTCGGTTTCGTCCGGCACCTGCCGCACCACCTGGTCGAGGCGTTCCGCTCCACCATGGAGGAGGTCGGCGACTCCGACCTGATCCTGCACGTGGTGGACGGCTCGCACCCGAACCCGGAGGAGCAGCTGGCCGCCGTGCGCGAGGTGATCCGGGACGTCGGCGCCACCGACGTACCCGAGATCGTCGTGATCAACAAGGCGGACGCGGCCGACCCGCTGGTGCTCCAGCGGCTGATGCGGGTCGAGAAGCGCTCGATCGCCGTCTCGGCGCGCACCGGCCAGGGCATCGCGGAACTGCTCGCCCGGATCGACGACGAGCTGCCCCGCCCCGCGGTCGAGGTCGTGGCGCTCGTGCCCTACACCCACGGCAAGCTGGTCGCCCGTGCGCACGCCGAGGGCGAGGTCCTCTCCGAGGAGCACACCGCGGAGGGCACCCTGCTCAAGGTCCGGGTGCACGAGGAACTGGCGGCGGACCTGGCGCCGTACACACCGGTCTCCGCCTGACCCACGGCAGTACGAGGG
>NZ_BAAASM010000010.1:70487-105698 GCF_039532885.1 Streptomyces nogalater
GTCACCCCACCCGGGGTGACGGGCCCTCGTCGCGCTCACAGCGGTGTCGTCATGCTCCGCGCAGCGGTGTCACGCTCACCGTCCGGCGAACTGCTCGCTCACCGAGTCGTACACGCTCTTGGCCACCTCGCCCAGCCGGGGACCGGCCAGCCAGCCCGCGTTCACCGGGCCGATGGACGTGTTGGACACCAGCGCGGGCTTGCCGTCGGCACCGGTCTCCACCCAGCCGCCGCCGGAGGAGCCACCGGTCATCGTGCAGCCGATCCGGTACATCGTCGGGTCGGCCTGCTCGATGGTCAGCCGGCCCGGCGTGTCCTGGCACTGGTACAGCAGCCCGCCGTCGTACGGGGCCGCCGCCGGGTAACCGGACGCCGTCACGCCGCCCACCTTCGCCACGGCCGGCGCGTCGAAGTCCACCGGCAGCGCCCCGCCGACCGTCTCCTCCAGCGACTTGCCGCCACTGCCCTGCTCCGGCGTCACATGGATGACGGCGAAGTCGTACGCGGCACCGGCACCGCCCGACTTGCCGCCCTCGCTGATCCACTGCTGCGAGGTCTTCGCCGCGTCGGCCCACCACACGCCGTACGGGGCGACCTGCGACCGGCTCGCGTTCTGCAACTCGGCCGCCGACAGGGCCCGATCGTTGTACGACGGCACGAAGGCGAGGTTGCGGTACCAGCCGCCCTTCTTGCCGGCGTGCACACAGTGACCGGCCGTCCAGACCAGGTTGGACTTGCCCGGGTGCGCCGGGTCCTGCACGACCGTCGCCGAGCAGACCATGGTGCCCTCGGGCGAGTCGAAGAGCAGCTTGCCCGACGTGGCCGCGTTGGTGTGGTACGGCGCGTCGACCGCCCGCGCCCGCACCGGCTGCGGCGTCGGGTCCGTCACCCCCTGGTCACCGGAGATGTCGTTGTCGTCGACGCCCTGGTCCGGCTCCTCGGCCTCCCGCATCCGGTCCGGGTCCCACAGGCCGCTGATGACCGGGTTGATGAAGTCGTTGGCCTCGCGCAGCCAGTCGTCCTTGTTCCAGTCCTTCCAGGCGCCGTTCTTCCACTTGTCGATGTCGATCCCGTGATCCTTGAGCCTGCGCTTGAGGTCGTCGGGGATACGGATCTTTCCGTCACCGGTGCCCGCCGCGGACGCGGTGGACGCCGGGTTGCCGTCGTCGGCACCGCCGCTGTCACAGGCGGTGGCGGTCAGGGCCAGCGCCGAGACGAGGGCGACCGCCGTCAGCGAGGCCGAGGTGCGGCGACCGCCCCTTCCTCGCCGAGCGGTGAACGACGGCCGTATGGATCGCATGGTCTTGACTCCCCTTGCTGTGAAAGGAACTCGGCGCTTGGGCCCCGGCCCCGGCGGCGAACCCATGGACGGTTCTTGCCGGTCCCGTGACCTTCCGGGAACGGCATCACACACTATGCGGTCGCTGTGGGGGAGTTCTGCCCGGACGGCAACGGTTCCGTCACAGGCTGCCTGAACAGGGCCTCGCCAGCGGCGGGTTGCCCCCGTCCCGCCCCGACGGGCGGGTCGCCCCCGCCGCCCCCGCCGCCCCCGGACGGGCCGGTGACGGCCGCGGCCGTGCCCGCCGCCCGGGAGGCCGATACGCGACCCCGTCCCGGCCTTCCGGACAAGGATCTCCAGGCCACCCCGTAACCGGCCGAACGGTCGGCGGTTGTAGCCGGTGGAACCGGCCGTCCGTGTCCGGTCCCCGAGCACCGACTCGCCCTTGACCAGCCAGGAGGACAGCGCGCCGTGGCCGTAACGGAGTCGATGGCCGGAGCCACATCCGGAGAAACACGGGCCGCGCACGAGGGGATCCTCAGACGCCAGTCGGCGCGCGAGTCCTCGGCGCGCACCTACGCCCGCGCCCTGCCCATCGTTCCCGTCCGGGCCCGGGGGCTCACCATCGAGGGCGCCGACGGCCGCCGTTATCTGGACTGCCTCTCCGGCGCCGGCACCCTCGCCCTCGGCCACAACCACCCGGTCGTGCTCGAAGCGATCCGCGGGGTCCTGGACTCGGGCGCCCCGCTCTCCGTCCTCGACCTCGCGACCCCGGTGAAGGACGCCTTCGTCACCGAGCTGTTCCGCACCCTCCCGCCCGGCCTCGCCGACCGGGCCCGCGTCCAGTTCTGCGGGCCGGCCGGCACCGACGCCGTCGAGGCCGCCCTCAAACTGGTCCGGACCGCGACCGGCCGCACCGGCGTCCTCGCCTTCGCCGGCGCGTACCACGGCATGACCGCCGGCGCCCTGGCCGCCTCGGGCGGCGCCCCCGACGTGCAAGTGGCCCGCCTGCCCTATCCGCAGGACTACCGCTGCCCGTTCGGCGTCGGCGGCCCGTCCGGCGCCGAACTCGCCGCGCGCTGGACCGAGTCACTCCTGGACGACCCCAAGTCCGGCGTCCCCCTGCCCGCCGGGATGATCCTCGAACCCGTCCAGGGCGAGGGCGGGGTGATCCCCGCGCCGGACGACTGGCTGCGCCGTATGCGCCGGCTCACGGCGGACCGGTCCATCCCGCTGATCGCCGACGAGATCCAGACCGGGGTCGGCCGCACGGGCGCCTTCTGGGCCGTCGACCACAGCGGCGTCACCCCCGACGTCATGGTCCTGTCCAAGGCCATCGGCGGCAGCCTCCCGCTGGCCGTGATCGTCTACCGCGACGACCTCGACACCTGGCAGCCCGGCGCCCACGCCGGCACCTTCCGCGGCAACCAGCTCGCCATGGCCGCCGGCACCGCCACCCTCGCCTACGTCCGTGAGAACGCCCTCGCCGAACGAGCCGCCGCCCTCGGCAACCGGATGCTGACCCGGCTCGCGGACTTCGGCCGCGCGTACGCGTGTGTGGGAGACGTACGGGGCCGCGGGCTGATGATCGGCATCGAACTCGTCAGCCCGGAGCCGGAGCAGCGTGAACCGGGGGCGCCGGCGTGCGGTGCCGGGGGACCGGTTGGTCCGAGCGGCGTGCGCGGCGCGGGTGACCCGACCGGGGCTGGTGGCGGTCCGGACGTTCCCGGCGGCCCGGGCACCGCCGCGGTCCCCGACGCCCGGACCGCTGGTACGGCCCCCGATACGTCCACGGGCCCCGCCGCCCGCACGCCGTACCCGCCCGCCCGCACGCCGTACCTGCCCGCCCCCGGACTGGCCGCCGCGGTCCAGCGGGAGTGCCTGCGGCGCGGACTGATCGTCGAACTGGGCGGCCGGCACACGTCCGTGGTCCGGCTGCTTCCGCCGCTGACGATCAGCGACGAACAGGCGGAGGCGGTACTCGACCGCCTGACCGACGCCATCACGGCGGCGGCCCGCGACCACGAGACCCACGGCCCCCACCCGCAACGACACCCCGGCCCTGCCCGGCGCGCACGCTGAAACACGCGCACCGCACCGGGCCGCCGACCCCGGGACCGCCCACCGGATCCGTCACCATCTTCCCTCCCGACTCCGCCCTCCTTTCCGGGCACCCGGGCCGACACCGGCCGTCGGCCCCACCCCACAGCCGTGCCGTACACCGTGCCGCACATCGCCCCGCCCGTCCGACAAGGGACCGGGCGGACGACCGGACCAGCCCGCGACACCCCGCACCCAGCCCCGCAGGAGCCGTCATGAACGCCACTCCCCACCCCGACGGCCGCTCCGGCGCCCCCGACGACCAGGGAGATTCCGCCACCCCGTCCGCCGCCGTACCGCTCACCGAATCCGTCCCCCAGCAGAAGAGGCGGGAGGCGGACACCAGCCGCTGCCCGGTGCCCGGCCCCGACCCGCTGGACGACCCCGATCCGCACACCGCGGCCGAGGCCGCCGCCGTCGAGAACCTCCTGCGGTGCTGGGTCCGCGAGACCGGCCTCACCGCCCCCACCACCGCGAGCCTCACCATCCCGCTGCCCGCCAGCGGCACCGCCCTGATCGCACCGGTGCGGTACTGGTCCCCGACGGGCTGGCACCGCTTCGACCCACCCCGACTCGCCTCCGCACCCGGCACCGCGCCACCCCTCGACGCCGTGACCCTCGCGGCACTCCTGGCCAGGGAAACCCCCAGCCCACCGGATACGACGGCACCCGCCCCCGCCCCCACCACGCCCGGCCCCCGCGCCGCCGGCCAGGACGACGGCACCGCTGCCCCCGGCACCATCCGTACGCCCGCGTCCCGCCCGGCCTCCCATCCGGGTGGCGACAGCACTGCCGGTGGCTCCGGTGCCGGCCCGGGCCCCGGCTCCTGCGGCGACCCCGCGGCCGGCGGCGATCTCGTGGCCAGGGTCGCCGACTCCGCCCGCCGCACCGCCGAGTTCATCCGCTACCGGCGCGCACACCCCGCGGACACCCCCGACCTCTTCCTCAGCGCCGAACAGGCCCTGCTCCTCGGACACCCGCTGCATCCGGCCCCCAAGAGCCGGGAGGGCCTGACCGAGGCCGAGTCCGGCCGGTACTCACCGGAGTCGCACGGCTCCTTCCCCCTGCACTGGCTCGCTGTCGCCCCCTCTCTCCTCGCCACCGACTCGGCCTGGACCGAGCGAGGCCGTCCCGTTCCCGCCGGCCACCTCGTCCGGCGCCTCGCCGGCACCGGCCTGCCGCTGCCCGACGGTTACACCGCGCTGCCCCTGCACCCCTGGCAGGCGCGCGAGGTACGGCACCGCCCTGCCGTCGCCGCGCTGTTCGACTCCGGGCTGCTGCGCGACCTCGGGCCGCTCGGCAGTCCCTGGCATCCCACCTCCTCCGTACGAACCGTCCACCGGTCCGGCGCCCCCGCGATGCTCAAGCTCTCGCTGGCCCTGCGCATCACCAACTCCCGCCGCGAGAACCTGCGCAAGGAACTCCACCGAGGCGTAGAGGTGCACCGGCTGCTGCGCACCGGCCTCGCCGGTCGGTGGCGCACAGCCCACCCCGGCTTCGACATCGTCCGCGACCCGGCCTGGCTCGCTGTGGACGGCCCGGACGGACTGCCCGTACCGGGGCTCGACGTGGTGATCCGGCACAACCCGTTCACCCCGGCCGACGACGCCGGCTGCGTCGCCGGACTCGTGTCGCCCCGCCCGCTCGCCGTCGTACCGTCGCCCAACGCGGTGGAACGACCCGCCACGTGGCCGATGCGGTCGCGCCTGGCCCATCTCCTCGCACGACTCACGGCCCGTACCGGCCGGTCCGTCGGCGCCGTAGCGGCGGAGTGGTTCCTTCGCTACCTGGAGCATGTCGTCCGCCCCGTCCTCTGGCTGGACGGCGAGGCCGGCGTGGCCCTCGAAGCGCACCAGCAGAACACGCTGCTCCTGCTGGACGGCGACGGCTGGCCCATCGGCGGCCGTTACCGTGACAACCAGGGCTACTACTTCCGCGAGTCACGGCGAACCGAACTGACCGCACGGCTGCCCGGCATCGGCGCACGCAGCGACACCTTCGTCCCCGACGAGATCGCCGACGAACGCTTCGCCTACTACCTCGCCGTCAACAACGTGTTCGGCCTGATCGGTGCCTTCGGCTCCCAGCGCCTCGCCGACGAGCGCCTGCTCCTCGCGGCCTTCCGCCGCTTCCTGACCACCCTGGCCTCGGGGCCCGCCCCACTGCGCACCTCTCTGCCCGGCCGCCTGCTCGACTCACCCGTGCTGCGCTGCAAGGCCAACCTGCTGACCCGACTGCACGGTCTCGACGAACTCGCCGGCCCGGTCGACACCCAGTCCGTCTACGTCACCATCGCCAACCCCCTTCATTCCTGAGCCACCTGCGCACAGGACCCACCTCGTCTCCTGAGAGGAGAGCACCGTGCCCCCCACCGACACGACCGCCGGAACCGGTCCCGCCCCGGCCCGCCCGTACGGCGCCGGCCCGCGGCCCGGTACGACGGGTCCCCGGCACTCCCCGTTCGGCCCGTTCACCACGGTGGACGACGCCCCGGACGGCGAGGACACCCTGGATCTGCGGCTGCCCGCCGAGTTCCTCGCCCTCCGCACCGGCGTGACGGCCGGCCTCCTCGGCCGGATCGCCACATGGGGCGCGGTCCCGACTCCCGCCGGCTCCTTCCAGTTGGTGCCCGTACACATCGACCGGGACCTGCCGCTCGTCCACCGCTGGATGAACGACCCGGCCGTAGCCGCCTTCTGGGAACTGGCCGGGCCCCCGCACCGGACGGAGGACCACCTGCGGTCCCAACTGCACGGTCACGAGTGCTGCGTACCGTGTCTCGGTGTACTCGACGGCACCCCGATGAGCTACTGGGAGGTCTACCGGGCGGACCTGGATCCACTGGCCCGCAGCTATCCCGCTCGTCCGCACGACACCGGGATCCATCTCCTCATCGGAGACGCGGCGGACCGGGGACGGGGGCTGGGCTCGGCCCTGCTCGGTGCCGTGGCCGGCCTGATCCTCGACCGGAGTCCCGCCTGCCCACGGGTGGTGGCAGAACCCGATCTTCGCAACACCCCCTCCATCGCAGCGTTCCTGAGCGCGGGCTTCCGGTTTGCCGCCGAGATCGACCTGCCCGGCAAGCGGGCCGCCCTCATGATCCGGGACCGGGTCCCGCGCGATGCGCCGTAGCGGCGCGTAATCGCACGCTCACCATGAGATACGAACGGCGGTGCCCAGATGTTCCCGGCCCGGGAAAAAATTCGGCGAGAGTACCGGCACCGAGCCGCCGCCTGCCGAGGCGCCCGGCGCAAGCCGGGAAATCGCCGCCCGCCCGGCAGCCTCCGCGCGCCATGGCACCGCCGCCCGTCAACCAGTCTCCGCACGCCGTGGCACCGCCGCCCGCCGAGGAGCCGCCGGTTGTGGAGGAGCCGCCCGCCCGTCCCACCGTCCCAGCCGGCCCGGCCCCCGGTTGCGGAGGAGCCGGTGCGTCCGTCCCGCCGTCCCAGCCACCCGACCCCACCCCCAGGAGCCCGGTCGTGATCCCGCCCCCCGGCCCCGCTACAGCCCCCCGTTTGTCAGTGCGGGGCCGTAGGGTGGTCAGGCTATGACGAAGCCCTCCCTCTCCGAACTCCTGCATGCCGCCGTCGCCGCCGTCGGCGGCACGGAGCGCCCCGGCCAGGTGACCATGGCCGAAGCGGTCGCCGAGGCGATCGACGACGGATCCCACCTGCTGGTCCAGGCCGGCACCGGTACCGGTAAGTCGCTGGGCTATCTCGTGCCCGCGCTCGCGCACGGAGAGAGAGTGATCGTCGCGACGGCCACGCTCGCCCTGCAACGCCAGCTCGTGGAGCGGGACCTGCCGCGCACGGTCGAGGCCCTGCACCCGCTGCTGCGCCGCCGCCCGGAGTTCGCCATGCTCAAGGGCCGGTCGAACTACCTGTGCCTGCACCGCTTGCACGAGGGCATGCCGCAGGACGAGGAAGAGGGCCTGTTCGACCAGTTCGAGGCCGCCGCGCCCACCAGCAAGCTGGGCCAGGACCTGCTGCGGCTGCGGGACTGGGCGGACGAGACCGAGAACGGCGACCGGGACGATCTCACCCCCGGCGTCTCGGACCGCGCCTGGGCCCAGGTGTCGGTGTCCTCGCGGGAGTGCCTGGGCGCGTCGAAGTGCGCGTACGGCGCCGAGTGCTTCGCGGAGATGGCCCGTGAGCGGGCCAAGCTCGCCGAGGTCGTGGTCACCAACCACGCCCTGCTCGCCATCGACGCCATCGAGGGCGCCCCGGTGCTGCCGCAGCACGAGGTACTGATCGTGGACGAGGCGCACGAGCTGGTCTCCCGCGTCACCGGTGTCGCCACCGGCGAACTCACCCCCGGCCAGGTGAACCGCGCCGTGCGCCGCGCCGCCAAGCTGGTCAACGAGAAGGCCGCCGACCAGCTCCAGACCGCCGCCGAGGGCTTCGAGCGGCTGATGGAACTCGCTCTTCCGGGCCGTCTGGAGGAGATCCCGGAAGACCTCGGCTACGCCCTGATGCAGCTGCGGGACGCCGCCCGCACGGTGATCTCCGCCATCGGCGCGACCCGCGACAAGTCCGTCCAGGACGAGGACGCTGTCCGCAAGCAGGCGCTGGCCTCGGTGGAGACGGTCCACGACGTGGCGGAACGGGTCCTGAACGGTTCGGAGTGGGACGTCGTCTGGTACGAACGGCACGACCGGTTCGGCGCGTCCCTGCGGGTCGCCCCCATGTCGGTCTCCGGCCTGCTCAGGGAGAAGCTCTTCGCCGACCGGTCCGTCGTCCTCACCTCGGCGACGCTCAAGCTGGGCGGCGACTTCAACGGCGTCGGCGCCTCGCTGGGCCTCGGCCCGGAGGGCACGCAGGGCGAGGACCTGCCGCAGTGGAAGGGCATCGACGTCGGCTCGCCGTTCGACTACCGCAAGCAGGGCATCCTGTACGTCGCCAAACACCTGGCGCGCCCCGCGCGTGACGGTGAGCGCGCCGACATGCTGGAGGAGCTGACCGAGCTGATCCAGGCGGCCGGCGGGCGCACCCTCGGCCTGTTCTCGTCCATGCGGGCGGCCCAGCTCGCGGCGGAGGAGCTGCGCTCCCGGATCCCCGAGTTCCCGATCCTCCTCCAGGGCGAGGAGACGCTCGGCGAGTTGATCAAGAACTTCGCCGCCGACCCGAAGACCTGTCTCTTCGGCACGTTGTCCCTCTGGCAGGGCGTCGACGTCCCGGGCCCCAGCTGTCAGCTGGTCGTCATGGACAAGATCCCGTTCCCGCGCCCCGACGATCCACTGATGAGCGCGCGCCAGAAGGCGGTGGAGGACGCCGGCGGCAACGGCTTCATGGCGGTCGCCGCCACCCATGCGGCGCTGCTCATGGCGCAGGGCGCCGGCCGCCTCGTCCGGGCCTCCGGGGACCGTGGCGTGGTCGCGGTACTGGACCAGCGGCTGGCGACCGCGCGCTACGGCGGTTACCTCAAGGCCTCCCTGCCGGACTTCTGGTACACCACGGACCGCAACCAGGTCCGCAGGTCGCTCGCGGCGATCGACGCGGCGGCGAAGGAGACGGAGGGGAAGTGACCGGGGGCGGCCGGCCCCCGGGCCCGCCTTGAGAGGCGGCGCCCGGCGACCGCCCCGGGGACAAGCAGGGCCCCGGAACCGGCGCAGGGGTTCCGGGGCCCGGTCAGGGAGCGAGCCGGGTGGGGCTCGTCGCCGCGGCGGTCAGACGCGCCGCAGCACGGCGACGACCTTGCCCAGGATGGTCGCGTCGTCGCCGGGGATCGGCTCGTAGGCCGCGTTGTGGGGGAGGAGCCAGACGTGGCCGTCCTCGCGCTTGAAGCGCTTGACGGTGGCCTCGCCGTCGAGCATGGCGGCCACGATGTCGCCGTTCTCGGCGACCGGCTGACGGCGCACGGTGACCCAGTCGCCGTCGCAGATCGCGGCCTCGATCATGGAGTCGCCGACGACCTTGAGGACGAAGAGTTCGCCGTCGCCGACGAGCTGGCGGGGGAGCGGGAAGACGTCCTCGACGGACTCCTCCGCGAGGATGGGGCCACCGGCGGCGATGCGGCCGACGAGCGGGACGTACGACGCGGCGGGCTTGCCGGCGGTGTCCGTGGGCTGCACGGTGACGGTCTGGTCCGATCCGCGGACCTCGTAGGCGCGCGGGCGGTGGGGGTCGCGGCGCAGGAAGCCCTTGCGCTCCAGTGCCATCAGCTGGTGGGCCACGGAGGAGGTGCTGGAGAGGCCGACGGCCTGGCCGATCTCCCGCATCGACGGCGGGTAACCCCGCCGTTGCACCGAGTCCCTGATGACCTCGATCACCCGGCGCTGCCGGTCGGTGAGTCCGGAGCTGTCCGCCCGGATGCCTGGAGGTCGGCCCGGCAGGGAGCGCTTGTTTCCCTCGGGATTCGTGGCTTCGTTCATCGCGTGTACCGGCTCGACTCGGCCCTGGGAGCGGTCCTGGGCGGTGATGGTGGCACTGTCTGCGGTGGTGGTCACGGCGGCCCCTCTCGATGGTCTCCCTGCTGCACAACGGTAGTTGCTTTCGAAAGGTTGCGCCAAACACACGTTCGAGTGAAAAAGTGCGTTTCGCCTGACGGGAGCAGGTATCCGGGTGTATAGCTACCGCGACGCTCGGCGGACAAAAGCGCCCATTGTTGTACTCTTCACCGCTGGAGTCGCTCGCCTCGTGAGCGGCGCCCCCAGTCTGCCATCCGGAATCTCGCAGTCCGGTTCCGGGGTCATTCCTGTGCGGGAGTGCCGAAGCGTCCTCCCCGCGGCGCCCACCGTATCCCCGCGAGCGCGCGGTGGCGCGGCTGCGCGCCCGCGTGTCCCGCAGGTCGCCACCGGCCTCCCGGGCGCCGTTCCGGTGCGACACGCGTGTCTGCCTTGGCGAATGAGCCAATCCCCACATGTAGTGGTTGGATGGCTACAGCGGCCCACAAGTTGTGGTCCCCCCGGTCGGAGACGGCTCACCGATCGCCTATGCTTAGGGCTGCTTCGCGAGGCCTGTGGGTCCGGCGAGGCTGACGAGTCTGCTGTGAGGAGGGTTGGAGAAACATGCACTGCCCCTTCTGCAGGCACCCCGACAGCCGTGTGGTCGACAGTCGTACGACCGACGACGGCACGTCCATCCGTAGGCGCCGCCAGTGCCCTGACTGCTCCCGTCGTTTCACGACCGTGGAGACGTGCTCGCTCATGGTGGTGAAGCGGTCCGGAGTCACCGAACCGTTCAGCCGCACCAAGGTCATCAACGGTGTGCGCAAGGCGTGCCAGGGGCGGCCGGTCACCGAGGACGCGCTCGCCCAGCTCGGGCAGCGGGTCGAGGAGGCGGTGCGCGCGACCGGAAGCGCCGAGCTGACCACCCACGACGTGGGGCTGGCCATACTCGGCCCTTTGCAGGAGCTGGACCTCGTCGCCTACCTGCGGTTCGCCTCCGTCTACCGGGCGTTCGACTCGCTTGAGGACTTCGAGGCCGCCATCGCGGAGCTGAGGGAGGCGACGCGCCCCGCCACGGACGAGGAAGACGGCGGCGCGGGGAGCCGGGAAGACCATCGCGGGCCGGCCGGGACCACGCAGGTTCCCGAGCCCGCGCACGCCGCCGACTGACCGACGGACCGGGATCCGGACGGAGAACCGGTTCCGGCCGTACGGCGGCGAACGAAGACCTGTCGCGGGCGGCGGCTGAGGGTGCCCGCGACGCAAGACAGAAACATGTGCCCACGGGAACAACGGGGGCATTTCAGGGCGTTTTCGCCCGTAGGGAGGCGGCATGACAGAGACGGCGAGCGGTCCGGCACGAGGTTCCCGAGCCAAGGGAGCCAAGGGCACGAAGGGACTGCGCATCGAGCGCATCCACACCACCCCCGGCGTGCACCCGTACGACGAGGTGACGTGGGAGCGCCGTGACGTCGTCATGACCAACTGGCGCGACGGCTCGGTCAACTTCGAGCAGCGTGGCGTCGAGTTCCCCGACTTCTGGTCGGTGAACGCGGTCAACATCGTCACCAGCAAGTACTTCCGGGGCGCCGTCGGCACCCCGCAGCGCGAGACCAGCCTCAAGCAGCTGATCGACCGCATCGTGAAGACGTACCGGAAGGCCGGTGAGGACCACAAGTACTTCGCCTCGCCCGCCGACGCCGAGATCTTCGAGCACGAGCTGGCGTACGCCCTCCTGCACCAGATCTTCAGCTTCAACAGCCCCGTCTGGTTCAACGTCGGGACCAAGCAGCCCCAGCAGGTCTCGGCCTGCTTCATCCTGTCCGTCGACGACTCCATGGAGTCGATCCTCGACTGGTACAAGGAAGAGGGCATGATCTTCAAGGGCGGCTCCGGCGCCGGCCTGAACCTCTCCCGGATCCGCTCCTCCAAGGAGCTGCTCTCCTCCGGCGGCAACGCCTCCGGCCCCGTCTCCTTCATGCGCGGCGCCGACGCCTCCGCCGGCACCATCAAGTCCGGCGGTGCCACCCGCCGTGCCGCCAAGATGGTCGTGCTCGACGTCGACCACCCCGACATCGAGGACTTCATCGAGACCAAGGTCAAGGAAGAGGAGAAGATCCGCGTCCTGCGCGACGCGGGCTTCGACATGGACCTGGGCGGCGACGACATCACGTCCGTCCAGTACCAGAACGCCAACAACTCGGTCCGCGTGAACGACGAGTTCATGAAGGCGGTCGAGGAGGGCGGCAAGTTCGGCCTGCGTGCCCGTATGACCGGCGAGGTCATCGAGGAGGTCGACGCCAAGGCGCTCTTCCGCAAGATCGCCGAGGCCGCCTGGGCCTGCGCCGACCCGGGCATCCAGTACGACGACACGATCAACAACTGGCACACCTGCCCCGAGTCCGGCCGGATCACCGCGTCGAACCCGTGCAGCGAGTACATGCACCTGGACAACACGTCCTGCAACCTGGCCTCGCTGAACCTGATGAAGTTCCTCAAGGACGACGGCAAGGGCCACCAGTCCTTCGAGACCGAGCGCTTCCAGAAGGTCGTCGAGCTGGTCATCACCGCGATGGACATCTCGATCTGCTTCGCGGACTTCCCGACCCAGAAGATCGGTGAGAACACCCGCGCCTTCCGCCAGCTCGGCATCGGCTACGCCAACCTCGGCGCCCTGCTGATGGCCACCGGCCACGCCTACGACTCCGACGGCGGCCGCGCCCTGGCCGGTGCCATCACCTCCCTGATGACGGGTACGGCCTACCGCCGCTCCGCCGAGCTGGCCGAGGTCGTCGGCACCTACGACGGCTACGCCCGCAACGCCGACGCCCACAAGCGCGTCATGAAGCAGCACTCCGACGCCAACGCCACGGCCGTGCGCATGGACGACCTGGACACCCCGGTCTGGGCCGCCGCCACGGAGGCCTGGCAGGACGTGCTGCGGCTCGGCGAGAAGAACGGTTTCCGTAACTCCCAGGCGTCCGTCCTCGCGCCGACCGGCACCATCGGCCTCGCGATGTCCTGCGACACCACCGGTGTCGAGCCCGACCTCGCGCTGGTGAAGTTCAAGAAGCTGGTCGGCGGCGGCTCGATGCAGATCGTCAACGGCACCGTCCCGCAGGCCCTGCGCCGCCTGGGTTACCAGGAGGAGCAGATCGAGGCGATCGTCGCCCACATCGCCGAGCACGGCAATGTGATCGACGCCCCCGGCCTCAAGCAGGAGCACTACGAGGTCTTCGACTGCGCCATGGGCGAGCGCGCCATCTCCCCGATGGGCCACGTCCGCATGATGGCCGCGATCCAGCCGTGGATCTCCGGCGCCATCTCCAAGACGGTCAACATGCCGGAGACGGCGACCGTCGAGGAGGTCGAGGAGATCTACTTCGAGGCCTGGAAGCTGGGCGTCAAGGCGCTCGCGATCTACCGCGACAACTGCAAGGTCGGCCAGCCGCTCTCCGCCAAGAAGAAGGACTCGGCGGACGAGAAGAAGGCCGAGGAGCCCGCGGCAGTCGAGACCAAGGTCGAGAAGGTCGTCGAGTACCGTCCGGTCCGCAAGCGCCTCCCGAAGGGACGTCCCGGCATCACCACGTCCTTCACCGTCGGCGGCGCCGAGGGTTACATGACGGCCAACTCCTACCCGGACGACGGCCTGGGCGAGGTCTTCCTGAAGATGTCCAAGCAGGGCTCCACCCTCGCGGGCATGATGGACGCCTTCTCCATCGCCGTCTCCGTCGGCCTCCAGTACGGCGTGCCCCTGGAGACGTACGTCTCGAAGTTCACCAACATGCGCTTCGAGCCGGCCGGTATGACGGACGACCCGGACGTGCGGATGGCGCAGTCGATCGTCGACTACATCTTCCGCCGCCTGGCGCTGGACTTCCTGCCCTTCGAGACCCGCTCCGCGCTCGGCATCCACTCCGCCGAGGAGCGCCAGCGGCACCTGGAGACCGGCTCCTACGAGCCGGCCGACGACGAGGTGGACGTCGAGGGCCTGGCCCAGTCGGCGCCGCGTGCCCAGGAGCTGAAGGCGGTCGCCACGCCGAAGGCCGAGTCCGAGGCGGCCAAGCCCGCCCCGAAGCAGGCCCACACCAGCGCCGAGCTGGTGGAGATGCAGCTGGGCATCCAGGCCGACGCCCCGCTGTGCTTCTCCTGCGGTACGAAGATGCAGCGGGCCGGCTCCTGCTACATCTGCGAGGGCTGCGGCTCGACCAGCGGCTGCAGCTGATGACACGCCGTTCGTGAGGTAAGGGGCGCCGGCCAGGGCCGGCGCCCCTTACGCGTGTGTGAGGGGAACGTCAGGGCCGGTGCGCCCGGCCCATGACCCGGGTGAAGGTCGCCGGGTCCCCGTCGAAGCCGTGCAGACCGGGGCGGAAGGTCCACTCGCCGGAGTCGTCCCGGACGAACTCGGCGATCGCGGCGGCCGTCGCCCCGGCCACCGATCCGAAGTCGTCCTCGGCGAGCACGGTGTAGCCCTCACGGATACGGAGGGCGGGATGCTGCACGTCGGCGAACGTCTTGTGGCCGTAGCGCTGTTGGATGACGGCGCCCACCACCACGCGCGTGTAGCGGCCGTCGAGACGCTCCAGCTCGAGCGTCATGACCTCGTCCCAGCCGAACCCCTTGCCGTCCGTGCTGTCGCGGTTGAGGGTGATCGTGCCGTCCGGCGAACGGCTGTCGAAGTGCACCAGATAGGCCGGATCCCCGTACGCGTCACCCGACACGAAGGTCGCGGCGATGATGTCGAGATCGGCCGGCGAGTGACCCGCCGGACTGGGGTCCCACTTGAGCGCGACCTCTACCTTGCGGATTCCCTTGCTGAAGCCGGTCACGAGGCTTCCCCCTCCCGCTGTGGTTCGACCCCAACTTCCCTGCGGCCGGGGTGTCTTGTCCATCGTGCCATGTACCCGGGCGCGTACGCGCGGGCGAACTCACCAAGGGGTGACCCACGCCACGCCCGGGGGCCGTACGATGGCGCGGTGCTGGTCAAGTGGATTCGCTGCACTGTGGTGGACCGCCGGGGTTTCGAGCGGGGGCAGCGGAAATGGGCGGGGCTTCCCGGGGAGCCGGGTTTCCGGGGACAGGGCGGGGGCTGGAGCCGGCAGCGGCCGGGGGTGGCGCACATCTTCGCCTTCTGGGAGAGCCGTGCCTTCTACGACTCCTTCATGGCACGCTCCCACGACCGGCTGGCCGCCGCCCAGTCCGGCACCTTCAAGGACGCCCAGGTCAAGCTGTTCGAGTACCGCTTCGATGTGAAGACCGGATTCGAGCCGCGCTTCACCGACGCCGATCTGATCCGGGTGGCCCTGTGCACGGTCCGCGAGGAGCGGGTGGAGCACTTCACGCTCATGCAGGAGAAGGTCTGGAACCCCGCGATGGCCGGCTCGCCCGGCATGATCCGCGGCATGTTCGCCGAGGCACCCGAGCACGAGTTCCTGATCCTGTCGATGTGGCGCTCGGCGGCCGAGCACGGGAAGTACCGCACCGAGCGTGTGGAGCGCCTCGCCCTGCGTGCCCAGACCGAGGCGGACATCGCGGCGCTCTCGGGCGACATCGTGGACCTCGAACCGTCCTGGACGGTCTGAAGGGCTGACGGTGTGGAAAGCAAACGCGCCGGCCGGTCCCGCGGCGGGTCCGGAAGCGGCCCGGGACGCCGTCTTGGTGTGACCTACGCCGTATGGAGCCCGTACGAGTGC
Source organism: Streptomyces nogalater (assembly GCF_039532885.1). Classification (NCBI taxonomy): domain Bacteria; kingdom Bacillati; phylum Actinomycetota; class Actinomycetes; order Kitasatosporales; family Streptomycetaceae; genus Streptomyces; species Streptomyces nogalater. The sequence continues at coordinate 85,944 of NZ_BAAASM010000010.1, forward strand.
TCGACTCGCCGCCGTACGCTCTAGGGTTTCGGCATGGCACGACCACGGCGCATCGTCCTTGTCCGGCACGGCGAGTCCACGGGCAACGTCGACGACTCCGTGTACGAGCGCGAACCCGACCACGCCCTCGCGCTGACCGAGCGCGGACGGCGGCAGGCGGAGGAGACCGGGAAACAGCTCCGCGAGCTGTTCGGCCGGGAGGCGGTCAGCGTGTACGTCTCCCCGTACCGCCGTACCCACGAGACACTCCGCGCCTTCCGCCTCGACCCCGACCTGATACGCGTCCGGGAGGAGCCCCGGCTGCGCGAGCAGGACTGGGGAAACTGGCAGGACCGCGACGACGTGCGCCTGCAGAAGGCGTACCGGGACGCGTACGGGCACTTCTTCTTCCGGTTCCCGCAGGGTGAGTCCGGCGCGGATGTCTACGACCGGGTCGGCGGCTTCCTGGAGAGCCTGTTCCGCAGCTTCGAGGCCCCCGACCATCCCCCGAACGTCCTCCTGGTGACCCACGGGCTCGCCATGCGGCTGTTCTGCATGCGCTGGTTCCACTGGACGGTCGCCGAATTCGAGTCGCTGTCCAATCCCGGGAACGCCGAGATGCGGATGCTCGTTCTCGGAGAGGACGGCAAGTACACACTCGACCGGCCCTTCGAACGCTGGCGCGAGCCGGTGCCGCAGTGGGTCACCGGATAAAGTGGCAGGGCGATGACCGCTGACTCCTCTTCCCCCGGGCGCCTGGAGCGCGCCCTGACGAGCCTGCGCGGGCTGGCCGTGGGGGACGCGCTGGGCTCCCAGTTCTTCGTCCCCGCGCACTACCCCCTGCTCAAGCGCCGCGAGCTGCCCGCAGGCCCCTGGCAGTGGACGGACGACACCGAGATGGCCTGCTCCGTGGTCGCCGTCCTCGCCGCCCATCACCGCGTCGACCAGGACGCGCTCGCCCGCTCCTTCGCCGATCACCACGACGCCGACCGGGGCTACGGCCCCGCGGTCAGCCGACTGCTGCGCCTGGTCAGGGAGGGCGAGGACTGGCGCCGGCTGGCCGCCGGGCTCTTCAACGGCCAGGGGTCCTGGGGCAACGGCGCGGCGATGCGCATCGCGCCCCTGGGCGCGTGGTACGCGGACGATCCGGAGCAGGCGACCCACCAGGCGGAGATCTCGGCCTACACCACCCACCAGCACCGGGAGGCCGTGGTCGGCGCCATGGCTGTGGCCGCCGCGGCGGCGTTCGCCGGCTCTCCGGACGGTCCGCCCGCCCCCGAGGCCCTGCTCGACGGTGTCATCGCCCTCGTACCGAAGAGCGCGGTCGGCCAGGGCCTGCGCCGGGCCCGGGACATGCTCGACTACGACGACGCGGTCACCGTGGCGGCCGTCCTGGGCTGCGGACGCCGTACGACCGCCCATGACACCGTCCCCTTCGCCCTGTGGTCCGCCGCGCGGTCCCTCGGCGACTACGCGGCGGCGTTCTGGACCACCGCCCAGGCCGGCGGGGACGTGGACACCACCTGCGCGATCGTGGGCGGGGTGCTCGCCGCGGGCAAGGCGGGGACACCGCCCGCCGAGTGGGTCGAGCGCACCGAGGGCCTGCCGGACTGGGTGCCCGCGGGAGCCTGACGGCTCCGTCGCCACGCGAGCCCGGCCGGTCGGCGCCGCACGCCGGAACTCTCCGTCCCCGAAACGGGAACTCTCCGTGACCATCGCTCGTTGTCCCGATGTCCGCCGCCCGCCATGTCCGGGTCCGGTCCGGTCCAGGGTGGCCGGTGGAGCCGCGAGCGCGAGGGGGACGGAGGGGAGGAGAGATGACGTTCGGTATGCGGGTGCCGGTGCTGCTGCCGGAGTGGGGCCGGGGACCGGCTCGGACGCTGCTTTCCGCCGTGGTCCCCGCCCTGCTCCTGGTTCTCTCCCACGCTCTCGTGAGCGTGCTGCGGCCGACCGGATCCGCGCGCGTGCCGTCCCTCGCCCGGCAGCGGTCCGGCCGGCCGCGGCGTCACGCGGCGCGTCCCGGTTCAGCCCAGGTGCGGGCCCGCCGTGCCCGCGAGGGAGTCGAGGTCGCTCTTGCGGACCTTCAGCACCAGCCAGGCGGTGACGAAGGCGAGCACGGCCATCGCGGCGGCCGGGATGAAGGCCGTGGAAATGCCATGGGCGAGCACCTCGTTCCCCCACGGCGCGGGGATCTGGTGCGTCTTGGCGAACTCCGCCTTCTGCTCCGGCGAGGCCTCGGCGAGGAACCGGGGCAGCTGCTCCTTTGCCTCGTCGGTGCTCGCCGACCCGAAGACGGTCGTCAGGATGGACAACCCGAGCGAACCACCGACCTGCTGCGTGGCGTTGAGCAGCCCGGAAGCAGCTCCTGCCTCGTGCGGGGCCACACCGGCCACGGCGGTGACGGTGGCCGTCACGAAGGTCAGGCCCATACCGAAGCCGAACACCAGCATCGGACCCAGCACCCCGCCCGCATAGGTGCTGTCCGGCTGGATGAAGGTCTGCCAGCCCAGCCCGACGGCCACCAGCGCCGCGCCGGCCATCATGAACGGCTTGGGGCCGAGCACCGGAAGGAAGCGCTGCGACAACCCCGCACCGATCGCGATCGCGGCCGTCACGGGAAGGAACGCGATGCCGGCCCTGATGGCGCTGTAGCCGAGCACGTTCTGTACGAACAGCACGATGTAGAAGAACATGCCGAACATCGCCGCGGCCAGGCTCAGCATGATCACGTAGGTGCCCCAGCGGTTCCGTTCCGCGAACATCCGCAGCGGGGTGATCGGTTCCTTCGCCCGCGCCTCGATGAAGACGAAGGCGAGCAGCAGCACCACGGCGGCGGCGAAGGACCCGATCGTGAGCCCGTCCCGCCAGCCGTCCTCCGCGGCGCGGATGAACCCGTACACCAGCGACGCCATGCCGACCGTGGAGGTGAGCGCGCCGGCGAGGTCGAAGCGGCCCGGATGACGCTCGGACTCGTTGATGTACAACGGCGCGAGCACCGCGATCAGTACGCCGATGGGCACGTTGACGAACAGCACCCAACGCCAGTCGAGCCAGTCGGTGAGCATGCCGCCCGCCAGCAGGCCGATGGCACCGCCGCCCGCGGAAACGGCGGCGAACACACCGAAGGCCCGGTTGCGTTCCGGGCCTTCGGGGAAGGTGGTCGTTATCAGCGCCAGCGCCGTGGGGGACGCTATCGCGCCGCCCACACCCTGCAGGGCTCGTGCGGCCAGGAGTTGCCAGGGCTCCTGGGCCAGGCCGCCCAGCAGCGAGGCGAAGGTGAACAGCAGGATGCCGGTCATGAACACCCGGCGGCGGCCGAGGATGTCACCGGCCCGCGCACCGAGCAGCAGCAGGCCGCCGAAGGTGAGCGTGTAGGCGCTGACCACCCATGTCAGATCGGTGGTGCTGAAGCTGAGCGCTTCTTGAATGTGCGGGAGCGCGATGTTCACAATCGTCGCGTCGAGTACCACCATGAGCTGACTGGCCGCGATGACGGTGAGTGCGATACCGGGGTGCCCGCCCCGACGGGCCGCGCCCGATTTCTGATCGTCTGTGAGAACTTGAGAGGCTGTCACTGTGGGTCCCCCATACAGGCGTTAGTGAACGCTCGCGTTCACTGTCGCGCCCACCGTAGTGAGTCCCCAACAGTGAACGCAAGCGTTCACTTAAGCGTGTGTCGCGCTCGCGTCCCCCGTTGCGGCAGCGCGGCGTCACCGCCCCGGAACACCCGCTCACCTCACCTGCTGGAGAAACACGGATGGTTACCTCGCGCTGTACCACCGCGCCCGCCGGAACGGCTTCCCCGCGCCGGCGCGGCGCGGTACTGGAGCGGGCGATCCTCGACGCCGCCCTGGAGCAGCTCAGCACGGTCGGCTGGAAGGGGCTGACCATGGAGGGCGTCGCGGCCGGCGCCCACACCGGCAAGGCGGCGGTCTACCGTCGCTGGCCCTCCAAGGAGGACCTGGTGGCGGACGCCCTGGTGTCCGGACTGCCCCGGGTGGAGAAGGCCCCGGACCTCGGCAGCGTGCGCGAGGACCTGCTCACCCTGTGCCGCCAGGTGCGGCAGATCATGTACTCGCGGCCCGGCGCCGCACTGCGCTCGGTCATTCACGAGTGCGATCAGGTGCAGGCGGAGCGCTTCGAGGGGGTGATCCTCGGGAGTGTGGTCGAGCCGACCGTAGAGCTGGTGCGCGAGGTCATCGTCCGTGGAATAGAGCGGGGAGAGGTTCGGGCGGACGCGGCCAACGGCTACGTCTTCGATGCCATCCCGGCCATGATGATGTACCGGTCAAAGGTGTGCGCCAGCGAATGGAACGATCGAGACCTCGAAGGGATGGTCGACCAGCTGATGCTTCCGCTGCTGCGGCCCTACGGCGCCTGACGCCCCCTTCCGGCTCCCTTGGCGTCCCTGGGGAGACCGGGGTGTCGCGCGGCGATCCCGGCGGCGTACGCTAAGGGCGCCATGCCGTACGAACCGCCTACTCACACCGTCGAGCGCTCCCTGCGCGCCACGACCGGAGCGAAGGTCATTGCCGGTGTAGACGAGGTGGGGCGCGGTGCCTGGGCCGGTCCTGTCACGGTCTGCGCGGCGATCACCGGACTGCGCCGCCCGCCCGAGGGCCTGACCGACTCCAAGCTGCTCACGCTCAGACGGCGCACAGAACTGGCCGAGATCCTGCGGTCATGGGTGACGGCCTACGCGCTGGGGCATGCTTCCCCCGAGGAGATCGACGACCTGGGGATGACGGCCGCGCTGCGGCTGGCCGCGGTCCGTGCCCTGGATGCCCTGCCGGTCCGCCCCGACGCCGTGATCCTCGACGGGAAGCACGACTATCTCGGCGCTCCCTGGAAGGTCCGCACGGTGATCAAGGGTGATCGGTCGTGTGTGGCCGTAGCGGCGGCGTCGGTGATCGCCAAGGTTCAGCGCGACAAAATGATGGCCGAACTGGGTGTCGACCATGCAGACTTCGGATTTGCGGACAACGCCGGGTATCCGTCGCCCGTGCACAAGGCCGCACTGGCGGAGCGGGGGCCCACCCCGCACCACCGTTTGTCGTGGGCGTATCTTGATGCGTTGCCTCAGTGGCGGCACCTCAAGAAGGTCCGCAGCTGGGCGGACGGAAGCGTTCCGGAAATTGAGGGTCAGCTCGGCTTCGATTTCTGACGGTTCCGATCGCACTGATGTGCCACCCGGTCATCCGCGCCGCACCAATGTTTGATAAAAATCAGCTCATGCCTCTCATTCCCGAGGAGCCTCAGATTCACGAGAGTGCCCAGGGTCCCCGCGCCACGCCGGCCAGCGGCCGCACCGCGCCGACCCCCCGCCCCGTACCCGGCCCCCGCCCCGCGGCTCCGTCCCGCCCCGGTCGTCCCGGCCCTCTGCGGCCCACGCCGCCGGCGCAGCGCACACCGCGAGACGCGGCTCCGGCCAAGCCCGGCCCTTCCGGCCCCACCGCTCCCGCCGCCGCGGCGAGCCCGCAGATCCAGTTGATCCCGGCTTCGGCCGAGGGTGCGCTCGACGCCGCCGAGGAGGCGGTGGACCTGCTCCTGGACTCGGGTCGCGCCCCCGGCGAGGTGCTCGTGCTCACCACCGGTGCCCAGCACCCGTGGGCCGAACACGAACTGTCCTTCGGCGAAGCGTCCTACTGGGCGCAGCACGACGCCGGTGACGACGTCTTCTACGCGGACGCCGCCGTCGCCTCCCGCGCCGCCACCCGCCCGGTGGTCGTCGTGGCCGTCAACGGAGGCCCCGCCTCCGCCGCTGCCACCGCCCTCCCGCTGGCCCACGCCCGTGCCGGTGCACTGCTGATCGTCTGCGGTGACCCGCAGCAGATCAACTCGGTGCTGGGCGCCGGCGTCTGAGTCGCGTCCGGCGCCTCGGGACACCGAGGTGCCGAAGGAGCCGCTCCGGCGGAATCCGCACGGTGCGGCTTTTGACGTGCCCGGACGACGGGCTCGGTGTGCGGGGACGAGGGGCCGCGGCCGTGACGCCGCCGGGACCGGCTCCCGGGGAGGCCCGGAAGCGCCGGCCGACTTCATGCCGGGGGAGTGATCCGGGCCGCCATGGCACGCCTGCCGGGTCGGCACGCGCCCTACCGGCGGCTGGACCACCTACGGCCGTCCCCGGGGCGCACCCGGGGCGGATCCCGCAGGTCGCCCAGGGCGCCTCGGGGTCCGGAAGGCAGGTCCGGCGGGGCTTCTCGGGACGCTCTGCGCGCACACCGGTTCGGCTGGCCCTCGGGTACCGGCCGGATGCGTCGTAGCAGTCCCGGTGGGTGGCGCGGACCGTCGTACCGCCTGTGCCGCTCTGGTCAGCGAGCCGCCGCCCGGCTCAGCACCTCGGAGACCGGGCCGCCGGTGCGCGGCGCGAGCGACGGGGCGTCCGCGGTGGCGAACGGCTCCGGGGCCGAGTGCGCGTTCGGCCGGCGACCGCCGCGTCCCTCGCCGAGCACCTGCCAGCCGTCGTGGGTCAGCGTGATGTACGCGCCGCAGCGCAGCCCGTGCAGCGTGCAGGCATCGCGCAGCCCCCACATCCAGGCGCCGTCCTCCTCGGTCCAACGCGCGTCGCCCTCACGGCAGTAGAGCAGGACGGCCGTGCGCACAGGGGTACGGCGGCGCAGGTCGTGCGGAATCACCCGGCGCAACTGGGCCAGCAGCGCGTTGCGGAACATCCAGCCGTCGGCCGGGGCCGCTCGGCGCGTGAACGAGGCGCTCGCCCGCAGCCGCTCGTCAGGGTCGAGCACCGCCACGACCGCCGTGAGCGGCTTCGGCTGGTGGCGGGCGTGCAGGCCGCTGACGACCTCACGAGGGTTGCGCAGCAGAGGGATTCCGGCGGCGGCCCACTCCGCCGGCTCAAGCAGACGACTGGCGGAGGCGTCGGACGCGGGCGTCGACAACGAGGCCGCCGAGGACGGTGCGAATCCGAAGGTCACGTTCCTCCCTTCGGCTACGCGCCCACACTGCGGGCGAGGTCGGATTCGGGGGAGCGCGCGCCGCAGCGGAGCCCAACCGGGGTCACGGGTGAGTCGTGCGGGTAGCGGACCTCAATTCTTCCTGTCGAACTTGGTTGCGGCAACGAGCAATTGGCGCCGTCGAGTCTTATCTGGTAGTGCGTGGCTTATATCCCTCCTACCCACAGGCTGGGCCGTCGACGCCTGGGCCCGCGACAGCCCCGTCCGGCGGGCCGCCGTGAACGGCTGCGAGGCGTCCCGGAACAGCGGTGACGCCGCACTCATCCCTGGACGGCGAGAACCAGCGGCAGCACGCCACGCGCCCCGGACTTGCGGAGCAGACGCGCCGCGACCGCCAGGGTCCAGCCCGTCTCCGTGAAGTCGTCGACCAGCAGCACCGGACCGTCCGCCGCGGCGAGCGCCGAGGCCAGGGCGGGCGGCACCGTCAACGCCCCGTCGAGCGCTTTCAGCCGCTGGGCGCTGTTGCTGCGGTGCACCCGAGGAGCGTCCCCCGCGTACTCCACCGAGCCGAGCAGGGGCAGCCTGCCGATCTCGGCGATGCGGGCACCCAGGGAGTGGATCAGCCGGGGCCGGCTGCGCGAGGCCATGGTGACCACGCCCACCGGCCGGGGCGGGGCGTCGGACGCACCGGAGGCCCAGCCGCCCGGCCCACGGGCCCAGTCGGCCAGCACGCCGACCACGGCTTGCGCCACATCGTCCGGCACCGCCGCGTCCGGTGCCTGCGGGGCGAACAGGGGGCGCAGCCGGTTGCCCCAGCCGATGTCCGACAGACGCCCCAGAGCCCTCCCCGGCGAGGCCTGTTCCCCCGCGGGGATACGGCCCTTGAGGCCGATGCCGATGGCCGGGAGCCCGGTCGGCCACATGCGCCGGGGCTCCACCTCCACGCCGGCGCGACCCAGATCGCTCCGCGCGGCGTCCAGCGCCGCGGGGGACAGGCCCGAGGTGAAGCGCGGTCCCGCGCAGTTGTCGCAGCGGCCACACGGTTTGGCGCCCTCGTCGTCCAGCTGGCGCTGGAGGAACTCCATCCGGCACTCGGTGGTGGTCGCGTACTCGCGCATCGCCTGCTGCTCGGCCGCGCGCTGCCGGGCCACCCACGCGTAGCGCTCGGCGTCGTACGACCAGGGCTGTCCGGTGGCCGTCCAGCCGCCCTTGACCCGCCGCACCGCTCCGTCCACGTCGAGGACCTTCAGCATGGACTCCAGGCGGGAACGGCGCAGCTCCACCAGCGGTTCGAGGGCGGGCAGCGACAAGGGCCCGTCCGCCCGGGCGAGGACGTCGAGGGTGCGCCGGACCAGATCCTCGGAGGGAAAGGCCAGCGAGGCGAAGTACTCCCAGATCGCCTCGTCCTCCTTGCCCGGCAGCAGCAGCACCTCGGCGTGGGCGACGCCGCGTCCGGCCCTGCCGACCTGCTGGTAGTAGGCGATGGGGGAGGAGGGCGAGCCGAGATGGACGACGAAACCGAGATCCGGCTTGTCGAAGCCCATACCGAGCGCGGAGGTGGCCACCAGGGCCTTGACGCGGTTGGCGAGCAGATCCTCCTCCGCCTGCTGCCGTTCGGCGTTCTCCGTCTTGCCCGTGTAGGAGGCGACGGTGTGTCCGCGCTGCCGCAGAAAGGCGGTGACCTCCTCGGCGGCGGCGACGGTGAGGGTGTAGACGATGCCGGAGCCCGGCAGCTCATCGAGGTGATCGGCGAGCCAGGCCATCCGGTGCGCGGCATCCGGCAGCCGCAGCACACCGAGGCTCAGACTCTCCCGGTCCAGCGGCCCGCGCAGCACCAGCGCGTCCATCGTGCCGCCCGTGCCGAGCTGCTCGGCGACGTCCGCGGTCACCCGCGCGTTGGCCGTGGCGGTGGTGGCCAGCACCGGGACGCCGGAGGGCAGGTCGCCGAGCATGGTGCGCAGCCGACGGTAGTCGGGGCGGAAGTCGTGGCCCCAGTCGGAGATGCAGTGGGCCTCGTCCACCACCAGCAGACCGGTGGCGGCGGACAGCTTGGGCAGGACCTGGTCGCGGAAGTCGGGGTTGTTCAGCCGCTCCGGGGAGACCAGCAGCACGTCGACCGCGCCGGCCGCGATCTCGGCCTGGACGGCGTCCCACTCCTCGGTGTTGGCCGAGTTGATGGTCCGGGCGTGGATACCGGCCCGGCCCGCGGCCTCCACCTGGTTGCGCATGAGCGCGAGCAACGGCGAGACGATCACCGTGGGGCCGCTTCCCCTGGCGCGCAGCAGCGAGGTCGCGACGAAGTACACCGCGGACTTGCCCCAGCCCGTGCGCTGCACGACCAGGGCCCGGCGCCGGTCGGCGACCAGCGCCTCGATCGCCCGCCACTGGTCCTCGCGCAGCCGGGCGGCGCCCGTCGCGTCCCCGACGAGCCGGGCGAGGACGGCATCGGCCTCTGTCCGGAGATCCGCGTTGCTCGTGTGTTCCATGCGTTCCATACAACAGGACGGCACCGACAACCGGGCGGGCCCGGGCCGGGTCTGTGGACAGCGGGACAGTCCGGGACAACGTTGTCGTGTCCCTGATCCGACTTATCCACAGGCTCAAGCGGAATCTCGAAATCCGCGAGATCGTCGGCGCATGACGAATCACAGCGAAACCGCCGGACCCTTCGGAAACGACGACATCTCCGGGCACGACCCCTCGGCCGGGCCGGCCGACCACACCGCGCAGGTCACCCTGCGCACCCCCGCCGAACTGGCCGACGCCCTGCCCTACCTGCTCGGCTACCGACCCGAGGACAGCATGGTGCTCGTCGCCCTGCACGACAGGGGAGGACGCGGCAGGTTCGGCGGCCGGGCCCGGCTCGGCATCCCGGCCAGCGAGGAGGACTGGGAGGCCGCCGCCAGGCAGCTGGCCCGCGGGCTGGTGACCGGCAGCGAGCGGCGCGGCGCCCGCCCCGAGGGCATGGTGGCTTATGTCTGCCAGGAACCCGGCCCCGGTGAGTCCGGCCGGGAGGTCAAGCAACGGCTGACGAGGCTGGCCCAGCTGATGCGGACCGAGTGCGGAAGCCTCGACGTGCCCGTCGTCGAGGCCCTGTGCATCTCGGACGGGCGTTTCTGGTCGTACTGCTGCCCGGTCAAGGGCTGCTGCCCCGACGACGGCTCCCCGATGGGCCTGCCCGGCACCTCCGTGCTCGCCGCGGCGGCCACCTACGCCGGCCTCCAGGTGCGCGGCACACTGAAGGAACTGCGCGCCAGGCTGCAACCCCGGGAGTCCGCGGCGGCCCTGGACCAGGAGATCGCCCTCGACACGGCGGGCATGAGCCTGGTGCCGCGCATCCTGGACGAGACGGCCCGCGAGGAGGTGGCGGAGGAGACCCTCGCCCTCGCCGAGCGCGTCATCCGCCGCTTCGCCGCGGCGGCACCGGTCTCCGGTACCCATCCGGCGGACGTCCGCGACGACGGCCTCCTCGGCGCCGACGAGGCGGCGGCCCTCATCCTCGGACTCCAGGACCGCACGACCCGCGACCGGGCCGCCGCCTGGATGGAAGGCGACGTCGCGGGCCCGGCACTGCGGCTCTGGCGAGCTCTGGCCCGCCGCTGCGTCGGCCCCTACAGCGAGCACGCCGCCGCACCGCTGACCCTTGCGGGCTGGGTCGCCTGGTCCACGGGCGACGAACTGGAGGCGCGCGAGGCACTGGCCATGGCACTGGGTGCGGATCCCGACTACCTCTTCGCCCGTCTGCTGCACCAGGCATGCAACGAAGGACTCGATCCCGAAGCGGTCCGCCGCTGCCTGCGCGCCCAGGACACGCGGAACACGGACAGCGGTCAGAACACTCAGAGCAGGCAGGACACGCAGTCCACACCGGCGCAGACGGCGCCGCAGACGGACCCGGCACCGCAGCAGGCGCTCGCCGAGACCGCGCACAACCGGGCCCCGGCATCCCGGGCCCCGGCGGACGGCCCGACACCGGGCCTCCGGCCGGGCGGGCAGCGCAGGCGCCGCACGCGGAGCACGGACGGTGACGACAACCGCCCCACATCCCGGACCAAGACGGACCGACGCAGGCCGTCCGGCTCCCGCCCCCGGTCGACCGCGCCCGGAGCCACCAGGCCCGGCACCCGAGGGGCGAGCATCACGCGCACGCGTGTCACCGGCCCCGGTGACGATGCCAGCAGCGGTATGCCGTCGGAGGGCGGACACCCGCGGACCGAGGACGACGGATGAGCGTCCGCCGGGCCACGCCCGGACGGGCAGCATCCCTGGCCGCAACAGCCGCGGAGCGCAACAACCGCGGGCCCCGTACTGGCGGTCCGGTGCCCCCGGAGGCGGTTCCGAAAGCGGCCCCCGGCGAGCCCTCCGGTCACGCCGGCCAGAGAGGAGCACCGGCCGGCTGCCGTACCGCGGCTCCTGTCCGGGCAGGCCGCCGGTCACGGGGGACAGCCCGCCGCCAGGCCGGCTTTCCGAGCCGGCCCCTGGGCAGAGGACCGCGTCGGCGGACGCCCGGCCCTGCCCTGGCGCCGGACGGCCGGCCCATGCCCCACCCCACCTGACCGCCACCACCGTCTACCCCTCGCCGACACCGGCCTGCCGGGCGCCGGCCCGCTCGCCCCGGACCGGGGGCCGGGGGCCTCGGCACCGAGGAGGTGGGACGCGACCCGTTCGGTCACCGGACCGGAGCCGTGCGCCCCGCCGCCCGGCGGCCCGCCGTCCGACGACCATGCACCCCCGCGGCCTGTCTTCCTGGTCCTGCGACGCCGCCGACGCACAGCCTGCGAGACCTACGAGACCTATGCCGCCTAACGGGGCGCAGGACCCGTGCGTGCGGACCGGGGTGTCGGGGGCGGGCCCCGGCGAGGGCGGTGAGCAGCAGGGTCACGGAGGCCGCAGGGGAGCCACCGGGCAGCGCACCGGAACGAGGCGCGACCGCCACCGATACGGCAGCCGAGGGAGTGTTTATCGTCAGGAAGACGACTATGATCGCGGCATGCCCTACGACCCGTCAGCCTTTCCGCCCTTCGCCGTCACCGTGGACCTGGTCGTGCTGACCGTGCGCCGCCATGCCCTGTGCGCGTTGGCGGTACGCAGGGGCGAGCCCCCCTTCCAGGGGCGCTGGGCACTGCCCGGAGGCTTCGTACGGGCCGACGAGGATCTGACCCAGGCGGCGGCGCGTGAACTGGCCGAGGAAACCGGGCTTTGCGCCCATGACCCGGCCGCCCCGGCCCAGGCCAACGGCGCCCACCTGGAGCAGCTCGCCACCTACGGCGACCCGAAGCGGGATCCGCGTATGCGCGTGGTCAGCGTCGCGCATCTCGCGCTCGCGCCCGACCTGCCCGCACCGCGCGCCGGCGGCGACGCCAGCAACGCGCGCTGGGCCCCGGTCGAGGAACTGCTCCAGCAGGGCGGTTACGGCCGTGACGGCGAACCCGTGGCACCGCTCGCCTTCGACCACGCCCGGATCCTCGCGGACGGAGTGGAACGCGCCCGATCGAAGATCGAGTACTCGTCTCTGGCCACCGCCTTCTGCCCGCCCGAGTTCACGGTCGGCGAGCTGCGCCGGGTGTACGAGGCGGTGTGGGGCGTCGCGCTCGACCCGCGCAACTTCCACCGCAAGGTGACCGGCACCCCCGGATTCCTCGTCCCCACCGGAGGGACGACCACGCGCCAGGGCGGACGGCCGGCCCAGCTCTTCCGGGCCGGCGGCGCCACGCTCCTCAACCCGCCGATGCTGCGCCCCGAGGTCTGAGACGCGACAAACCGGCACCGGTGATCGTTCTGCCCGCTGCCCGCTGCCCGCTGCCCGCTGCCCGCTGCCCGCTGCCCGCTGCCCGCTGCCCGCTGCCCGCTGCCCGCTGCCCGCTGCCCGCTGCCCGCTGCCCGTCAGTCGTCGGGCTGTCCGTGTCGAGCGCGTGCGCTCCGTCGAACGGCGGAAAAGGAAAGAGGTAGGTCACGCAGCGCCTTTCCGCAAATCGTCTTATACACGAAAAACCAGACATGTCGCGCTATCTTGCTGCAGGTGATCCAGGCCTTCGGACTGACCAGCAATCCCCGCAAGGCGCATCCGCCCGCCGTCGACGACATCTCCTTCGAGGCGCGCGCCGGACAAGTCACCGCGCTCCTCGGATGCGCCGGCGCGGGCAAGACGACCACGCTCAGACTCATGCTTGAGCTCCAACAAGGGTGCGGCATCACCTACTTCAGGGGCCGGCCCCTGCACCGGATCGCCCATCCGGCGCGAGAAGTCGGCGTGCTCCTCGGCGATGTGCCGGGGCATCCCGCCCGCTCGGTCCGTGGTCATCTGCGCATGCTGTGCGCCGCGTCGGGAGTTCCCGCGCGGCGAGCCGACGAGGTACTCGAAGTGGTCGGTCTCGTCAGCCTCCGGGAGGAACGTCTCGGCACGCTGTCACGCGGCATGGACCGCAGACTCGGTCTCGCCTGCGCTCTCTTGCCCGACCCGCACACGCTCGTCCTGGACGAACCCGCCGACGGCCTCTCCGCCCGGGAGGCCCAATGGATGCACGGCATGTTGCGGGCCCATGCCGACCAGGGCGGCACGGTGCTGTTCACCACGGCCGAGCCCAAGGAGGCGGCGCGCACCGCCGACCGGGTCGTCACGCTCGACAGGGGCAGACTGGTCGCCGACCAGGAGGCAAGGGTTTTCGCCCGTACCCGGTTGCGCCGACGAGTGGCCGTCCGCAGTCCCCACGCCGCGCGCCTGGCGGCCCTGCTCGCCAGGGACGCCCGCACCGCCCGCCGCTCCGTCGAAGTCGTACGCGAGGGCGGCAACCGCCTGTCGGTGTACGGCAGCACGACCGCCGACGTCGGTGAGATCGCCTTCCGCCACGGCATCCTCGTCCACCAACTCGCCGACGAGGTGGGCGACATGGGACCGGGTGCCGGAGCCGAGGGCGACGGCGGCGCGCGCCCCGCCGAACCGCGGCCACCCGTACCGGACTCACCGCCTGCCAACCGGTGGGCCCGGCCGGAGCAGGACCCGGCGGCGACCGGCGTCTCGTACGGGGACCGGGAATCCGCCCCGGCCGGCCGTGTGTCGAAGGAGCGTGGCAGCGAGGTGCCGGAACCCGCCCTGGACGGCCGCCAGGCCGGGTTCGGCGGCGCATCCCCATCCCCGGGGCGGAGCGCGCGCGAAGCGTCGGCGGCGGAGCCGCGACCCGCAGGACCGGCCGCCCCACGGGAGACCGCGAAAGGCGGGCTTCCGACGGCGGACCCACGCACCGCGGAGCGGGCGGCGGAGCCGTGCAGCGCCTCGCCCGGCCGGGCAGCGGCCGGACTCCACTCAACGGCCTTGGACCGGTCCGCTCCGGACCCGCAGGCACCGGCGCAGGGCCTCTCGGCGGGGAACACCACGGTCTCCGGGTACCCGGCCGGACAGCGCAAGCACCCCCCGGCCGTACCGTCGGCACCGGAGGCGGAACAGGCGGTGGCCGGACTGTCCCCGATGCCCGAAGGGCAGTGGTCGTCCAGCTGTTCGGCCTCGCAGCGGACGGGCGGCGCCGACGGCGGGCGGACCCGCGGCGCTGCTCAGCGAACCGGACCGGCTCACCCCGTGTCCGCCCCCGGCACCTCATCGCGCGACGCTTCCCCGGCCGTCGCGGTGGCCCCGACCGAAGACACGACGCACACCGGTACCGCATCCGGTGCGGACAACACGGCAGGCGAGCAGCCGGGCCGATCCGCACGGCAGGCGCGGCGGCGCGCCGATGCCGGGGCCGGCGCCCGGAACGGCGGCGACGACGGCTGGTCGCGGTCCGAGGCCGCGAGCGGCGCCGGGGAGGGCGGCACCGACGACCGGTCCGCCGATGCGACGGCCGCCCCGGAGACCGGGTCCGGCGCGGTCGCGTCGCCCTCCGGGCCGCAGGCCGACGGCACGGCCGCCCCCGCGCCGGGCGTCCCCGGCACTCGTCTCCTCCTTCCGGGGGCGAGAAACCCCGGCGCCCGGAACGCGCGGGAGGACCATGCCGGCCGTTCCGACGGTGACCGTGCCGCAGCCGTGATCTCCTCGCCTCTTCCGCCCCCCATCTCCGTCCGCCCCGCCCCGAGCCCTCTCCGTCCTCTGCGCTACGAGATCCGGCGCGCCGCCGGTATCGGCACCGGCTTCCTCACCTGCGGGGCCGTACTCGTGGTGTCCGCGCTCACCGCCGTACTCCTGGCCAGGATCGGGCACACCCCGCAGGCGCGGCTGTTCGCGGCCTGGCCGCGGGGGCTGCCGCTGCCGCCCGCGGCGCTCGGGGCCGGGCTGCTCGGCGCGCTGGCCTTCGGGGACGAGTTCCGCCACCCCGCCCTGGCGGCGGACCGCGGCACCGTCCCCCGCCGGCTGGGGCTGCTCACCGCCAAACTGCTCGTCTCCGGAGCCACCGCGGGGCTGCTCGCCTTCCTCACCCTGGGCTGCGACGCCGAGGTGCTCTACATCGTCTACGGCCGGGAACTGACGGAAGTTCCCGCGGACTGGCTCTCACTGACGGCGAGTTGGTTCGGGCTGGTCGTCGGCTGCTCTTGGGCGGGGGTGCTGGCGGCCGGCGTGTTCCGGTCCACCACGGCCGGGCTGGCCGCGGTCCTCGCCGTACCCGTCCTCGCCGTACCCCTCGTCCACAAGGCGCTCCAGGGCCCGGCCGTGCGCATGGCGGCGGACTTCCCGGTGCGGATGCGGGAGGTCTTCCTGTTGCAGTGGCCCTTCGGAGGGGACCGGTACCTGCTCGCCGCCGCGCGGGTCCTCGCCCAACCCGTGGGCGCCGCACTGGCGTTGTCGCTCGCGGGCCTGCTCTGCGCGTATCTGCTCACGGCGTTGCGGACCCGGCTGCACTGACCGCACTTCGTTCACTTCCGGCCCTGCTCTGCCCGCAACTCCCCGCAGGAAGCCCATTTCTTTCCGATAAGGCGTCAATTGCGACGGGGTGAGCGATCACCCTTTCGTGTGCTTTTCACCAAAGACCTCAAGGGAGTTGGAGGCGGCGCCGACAAAGGATCCGTGAGTACCCTTGCGCACACCATGATGACCGCCGCCCGCTCCACAGACTCAGGTCTGGTCGGCCCGGGCGAACTCGACCGCTACCCCTACGCCGAAGGCCCGGTGGCCGACCGCGTCGGAGCGCCTGCCTGGGACGGCGGGGAACCCGAGCTGGGCCGCGTCAGCCGGCGGGCCGCGGCCAGCCGAGGACGCGGGCTGCACGGCCAACTCGTCCAGCAGCTCGGACAGATGATCGTCTCCGGCGATCTGGGCGCGGACCGACCGCTGGTACCGGAGGAGATCGGCCAGCGCTTCGAGGTCTCCCGCACCGTCGTCCGCGAGTCGCTCCGGGTCCTGGAGGCCAAGGGCCTGGTCAGCGCCCGCCCGAACGTCGGCACGCGGGTGCGCCCCGTCAGCGACTGGAACCTCCTCGACCCGGACATCATCGAGTGGCGGGCCTTCGGGCCGCAGCGCGACGACCAGCGCCGGGAGCTCAGCGAGCTGCGCTGGACGATCGAGCCGCTGGCCGCCCGCCTCGCCGCCGGCCACGGGCGCGAGGAGGTGCAGCAGCGCCTGTGCGACATGGTCGAGATCATGAGCCACGCCATGGCACAGGGCGACGCGCTCACCTACGCGCGGGCGGACACGGAGTTCCACTCGCTGCTGATCCAGGTCGCGGGCAACCGCATGCTGGAGCACCTCTCCGGCATCGTCTCGGCGGCGCTCCAGGTCTCCGGCGGCCCGGTCACCGCCTGTGACCGCCCCAACGAGGCGTCCCTCGCCCAGCACGCGCGGATCGTCGACGCCCTCGGCACCGGCGACGGCACGGCGGCGGAGACGGCCATGCGTCAGCTGCTGATGGTCCACCCCGAGGTGGAGCGCGTGGTGCCCGCCCCGCGCGAGCACTGATCCGCGAGGGACGTGGTGCGGTCGCCAGTGTGTGACGTCCCAGTGGTGCTCGCGGCGGCGCCGGACCCGGGCGCCGGCCGCCGCCGGACTCCGCCGGACCCTCGGGAGTCCGGCGGAGTCCGGCGAGGCGGCAGGCCTCCTGGTGACGGGGACGGCCGGGATGGCGGCCACCGGTGATCTCCTATGCGCACATCTGACCGGTTTTGACCGTTTACGGGGTGTGACTCGGGCCACGCAGAATGGGCGTAACGCTCGTGGAGACAGCGCGATGACCTAAGAGGTGATAGCCGCGGAGGGAATACGGACGCCGTACATGGCGCTGTGCATCTTCCCGGCCCCCGCCCGCGCCGTCGGCCCATCCCCAGGCCGGTGGTCGGCTCCTGTCCGCAGTGGACGGTGCCGGAAGCCGTTTTCCAACGTTCCGAGAGGTTGTTCGTGTCGGCCAGCACATCCCGTACGCTCCCGCCGGAGATCGCCGAGTCCGTCTCTGTCATGGCGCTCATTGAGCGGGGAAAGGCTGAGGGGCAGATCGCCGGCGACGATGTGCGTCGGGCCTTCGAAGCTGACCAGATCCCGGCCACTCAGTGGAAGAACGTACTGCGCAGCCTCAACCAGATTCTTGAGGAAGAGGGTGTGACGCTGATGGTCAGTGCCGCAGAGCCCAAGCGCACCCGCAAGAGCGTCGCAGCGAAGAGTCCGGCCAAGCGCACCGCCACCAGGACGGTCGCGGCGAAGACGACGGTGACCACCAGGAAGGCCACCGCCACCACGGCCGCCCCCGCGGCGCCCACCGCCGCGGCCGCAGCCGATTCCGCCGAGGAAGCCGCAACCGCCAAGAAGGCCGCCGCCAAGAAGACCACGGCCGCCAAGAAGGCGACCGCCAAGAAGACCGTCGCCAAGAAGACGGCCGCCAAGAAGACCACCGCCAAGAAGGACGACGTCGAGCTCCTCGACGAAGAGGTCCTTGAGGACACCAAGGTCGCCGACGAGCCCGAGGGCACCGAGAACGCCGGCTTCGTCCTGTCCGACGAGGACGAGGACGACGCGCCCGCGCAGCAGGTCGCCGCGGCCGGCGCCACCGCCGACCCGGTCAAGGACTACCTGAAGCAGATCGGCAAGGTCCCCCTGCTCAACGCCGAGCAGGAGGTCGAGCTGGCCAAGCGCATCGAGGCGGGTCTCTTCGCCGAGGACAAGCTGGCCAACTCCGACAAGCTCGCCCCGAAGCTCAAGCGCGAGCTGGAGATCATCGCCGAGGACGGCCGCCGCGCCAAGAACCACCTCCTGGAGGCCAACCTCCGTCTGGTGGTCTCCCTGGCCAAGCGCTACACCGGCCGCGGCATGCTCTTCCTGGACCTCATCCAGGAAGGCAACCTCGGTCTGATCCGCGCGGTCGAGAAGTTCGACTACACCAAGGGCTACAAGTTCTCCACGTACGCCACCTGGTGGATCCGTCAGGCGATCACCCGCGCCATGGCCGACCAGGCCCGCACCATCCGTATCCCGGTGCACATGGTCGAGGTCATCAACAAGCTCGCCCGCGTACAGCGCCAGATGCTCCAGGACCTGGGCCGCGAGCCCACCCCGGAGGAGCTGGCCAAGGAACTCGACATGACCCCGGAGAAGGTCATCGAGGTCCAGAAGTACGGCCGTGAGCCCATCTCGCTGCACACCCCGCTGGGCGAGGACGGCGACAGCGAGTTCGGTGACCTCATCGAGGACTCCGAGGCCGTCGTGCCCGCCGACGCGGTCAGCTTCACGCTCCTGCAGGAGCAGCTGCACTCCGTGCTGGACACCCTGTCCGAGCGCGAGGCCGGCGTCGTCTCCATGCGCTTCGGTCTCACCGACGGCCAGCCGAAGACCCTCGACGAGATCGGCAAGGTCTACGGCGTGACGCGTGAGCGCATCCGCCAGATCGAGTCCAAGACCATGTCGA
The DNA here is from genome assembly GCF_039532885.1 of Streptomyces nogalater. NCBI lineage: Bacteria > Bacillati > Actinomycetota > Actinomycetes > Kitasatosporales > Streptomycetaceae > Streptomyces > Streptomyces nogalater. Next base: position 104,644 of record NZ_BAAASM010000010.1, read on the forward strand.
AGCTGCGCCACCCGTCGCGCTCCCAGGTGCTGCGCGACTACCTCGACTAGGTCGCGACCGTACGACGGCGAAGGCCCGGTTCCCCTCAGGGAGCCGGGCCTTCGTGCTGCGCGATGCCGCTCGATGGATCACTCTGGGCGCCCCAGGAAGACCTGAGAGTGAGGAGCATGCATGCGCCGTTCCCTTGCCCGGGCACTGGTCCGGCCGCTGGCGCTGGCGGCCGCCATGGCCGTGATACCGCTGGTGGGCGCGGCTCCCGCAGCCGCCGGCGGCGTGGTCGTGGGGGGCTTCCCGATAGACGTCTCCCGGGCCCCGTGGACGGTCGCGCTGGCCAGCCGTGACCTGTTCGGCGGAGCGCGGGCGGGGCAGTTCTGCGGCGCCGTGGCCATCGGGCCGACCACGGTGCTCACGGCGGCCCACTGTCTGAGCGAGGAAGCCCTCGGAATGCCGCCGGACCGGGTGCGTGACCTCAAGGTCATCACGGGCCGCACCGACCTGCTGTCAGCGGAGGGCGAGGAGATCGACGTACGGCAGATCCGCCGCAACCCCCGGTTCGACCTCACGACCAATTCCGGGGACTTCGCGCTCCTCGCGCTCGCCAGGCCCCTGCCGCGGAGCGCGGTCATCACCATGGCCCGCGCGGGTGATCCGGCCTACCGGCCCGGTACGGAGGCGCTGGTGTCCGGATGGGGCGACACGACCGGCGAGGGCGCCTACGCGCGGCGGCTGCGGGCCGCACGCGTACGCGTGCTCTCCGACGACCTGTGCGCCAAGGCCTATCCGGGCGGCCCGGAGGGCACCTATCAGGCCGCCACCATGCTGTGCGCCGGAGAGGTCGCCGGAGGGCCGGACGGCTGCCAGGGAGACAGCGGCGGTCCGCTGGTGGCCGAGGGGCGGCTGATCGGCCTCGTGTCGTGGGGGAGCGGCTGCGGACGGCCGGAGCACCCCGGCGTCTACACGCGCGTCTCCGAGGTCGTACGAGCGCTGGAGCCGGCTCAGGGGCCCGGAAACGGCCCCACGGCGGCGCCTGGCGCGTAAGCGGGTATGAGCACGGG
>NZ_BAAASM010000010.1:105718-234930 GCF_039532885.1 Streptomyces nogalater
CGGCCGCCCGATCACCGGCCTGTGCCGGGGCTGGCTCGTCGTGTGTGCGAGATTCAGCGCTCTTCTTCGGAAGCGGTGCCCGGAACGGACGTCAGTCGCTCGGTCTCGTCCTGTATCTCAGCGGCGATCTTCTTGAGTTCCGGCTCGAACTTGCGACCGTGGTGGGCGCAGAAGAGCAGTTCTCCGCCGCTGAGCAGGACGACGCGCAGGTATGCCTGGGCGCCGCAGCGGTCGCAGCGATCGGCGGCCGTCAGCGGGCTCGCGGGGGTCAGAACAGTAGTCACGTCGCCTCTTCTCTAGCTCGACGAGCTGTCGTACCAGGGTCAACATCCAACCAGCCCGAAAACGTTCCCGCTCGTGGCCGTTTCGCGAAAATTTTTTCCGGGGACGGTTGTCTGTTGCCCGTTGGCGGCGAATGTGCCGTATTGCGTGTCTTGTATGCGGTACGGGTTCGCGCTCTCTTGCTGTCTCGTCCTCCCGGCTGGGTTGCCGGTTGTTCATGAGGACGTGCCCGGAGCCTAAATGGTTCATGCCCCAAAGGGAACGTGATATGTGCTTCACTCCATCGAGGGATCGAACAAGCATGCGAGGCTGGACTAGTGTGAGGTGCCGCCGAGGGTGGCGTTACACCGGCTCTACCAGGGCTCGGTACCCTCTGAGCGGCGACCGAAGCCGCCCCCTTACCCAGAGGGGGGCCATCTGAAATTCAGCGAGGAGCGAACCGCGTGACCGCCGACACGTCCGTGCCGTCCACAGCGCTGCTGGCAGGAGCAGACCGCGACGGTTCCAACTACACCGCGCGGCACCTGCTCGTCCTTGAGGGCTTGGAGGCCGTGCGCAAGCGCCCCGGCATGTACATCGGCTCGACCGACAGCCGCGGTCTCATGCACTGTCTGTGGGAGATCATCGACAACTCGGTGGACGAGGCCCTCGCGGGGGTCTGCGACCGCATCGAGGTGATCCTCCACGACGACGGCTCCGTGGAGGTGCGGGACAACGGCCGCGGCATCCCCGTGGACGTGGAGCCGCGGACCGGCCTGTCCGGCGTCGAGGTCGTCATGACCAAGCTGCACGCGGGCGGCAAGTTCGGCGGCGGCTCCTACGCCGCCTCCGGCGGCCTGCACGGCGTCGGCGCCTCCGTGGTCAACGCGCTCTCCGCCCGCCTCGACGTCGAAGTGGACCGCGGTGGCCACACGCATGCCATCAGCTTCCGGCGGGGTGTGCCCGGCGCCTTCGCCGCCGACGGCGCGGAAGCGAGGTTCGAGGCCAAGAGCGGCCTGCGCAAGACCAAGAAGATCCCCAAGACGCGCACCGGCACGCGTGTGCGCTACTGGGCCGACCGCCAGATCTTCCTCAGGGACGCCAAGCTCTCCCTGGAGACCCTGCACCAGCGCGCCCGGCAGACCGCGTTCCTGGTCCCCGGCCTGACCATCGTCGTCCGCGACGAGTTCGGTCTCGGCGAGGGCGGCAGCAAGGGGGAGGAGTCCTTCCGCTTCGACGGCGGCATCAGCGAGTTCTGCGAGTACCTGGCGAACGACAGGGCCATCTGCGACGTCCTCCGCTTCTCGGGCAAGGGCACCTTCAAGGAGACCGTCCCGGTCCTGGACGAACACGGCCAGATGACCCCGACCGAGGTCACCCGCGAACTGGGTGTAGACATCGCGCTGCGCTGGGGGACCGGCTACGACACGACGGTCAGGTCGTTCGTCAACATCATCGCCACCCCCAAGGGCGGTACGCACGTCGCCGGTTTCGAACAGGCACTCACCCAGACGCTGAACGACGTCCTGCGCGCCAAGAAGCTGCTGCGCGTGGCCGAGGACAACGTCGTCAAGGACGACGCCCTGGAGGGCCTCACCGCCGTCGTCACGGTCCGTCTGGCCGAGCCGCAGTTCGAGGGGCAGACCAAGGAGGTGCTCGGCACCTCGGCGGCCCGCCGCATCGTGAACAACGTCGTCGCCAGCGAGCTGAAGGCATTCCTGACGGCCACCAGGCGGGACGCCGCCGCCCAGGCCCGGGTCGTCATGGAGAAGGTGGTCGCCGCCGCCCGGACCAGGGTCGCGGCCCGCCAGCACAAGGACGCCCAGCGCCGGAAGACCGCCCTGGAGTCCTCGTCCCTGCCGGCCAAGCTCGCCGACTGCCGCAGCGACGACGTCGACCGCAGCGAGCTGTTCATCGTCGAGGGCGACTCCGCGCTCGGCACGGCCAAGCTGGCGCGGAACTCCGAGTTCCAGGCCCTGCTGCCGATCCGCGGCAAGATCCTGAACGTGCAGCGGTCGTCGGTGACCGACATGCTCAAGAACGCCGAGTGCGGGGCGATCATCCAGGTCATAGGAGCGGGCTCCGGCCGCACCTTCGACATCGACCAGGCCCGGTACGGCAAGATCATCATGATGACCGACGCCGACGTGGACGGCTCGCACATCCGCTGCCTGCTGCTCACGCTGTTCCAGCGTTATATGCGGCCCATGGTCGAGGCCGGCCGGGTCTTCGCCGCCGTGCCGCCGCTGCACCGCATCGAGCTGATCCAGCCGAAGAAGGGCCAGGAGAAGTACGTCTACACGTACTCCGACCGCGAGCTGCGCGACAAGCTCATGGAGTTCCAGAGCAAGGGCATCCGGTACAAGGACTCCATCCAGCGCTACAAGGGCCTGGGCGAGATGGACGCCGACCAGCTGGCCGAGACCACGATGGATCCGCGCCACCGCACCCTGCGCCGCATCAACCTCTCCGACCTGGAGGCTGCCGAACAGGTCTTCGACCTGCTGATGGGCAATGACGTGGCTCCCCGCAAGGAGTTCATCTCCAGCTCGGCGGCGACGCTGGACCGGTCCCGCATCGACGCGTAACCGCCGCGCCGGTCATCGGCCGACAGGGCGGAAACGGCTCGCCGCTGGACGTGAAGCGGCTCGGCCGACGGGGGGAAGCGCCTGAGCGGCGGGGGCTGGTGACTGGCGGGGCGGTGGAGGGCCTGGCCGGGAGCGGCCGGGCCCGCCCGAGGCCGCACGGTCAGGGCCGGGCAGGGGGCCGGGGCCGGGGGCGCCGGACGGCACCGTGTGGGTCACGTGACCGCCGTCCGCCTCGCGCTCAGGCGCGGGTCGCCCATACATAGCGGTGTTCCGGGCGGCCCGCGTCGCCGTACTTGAGGGTCAGCCGGGCCCGGCCGGTGCGCTCCAGCAGCTTCAGGTACCGCTGGGCGGTCTGCCGGCTCACCCCCGTCCGTTCGGCGATCTCCTGCGCGGACAGCGGGCGTTCGGCGCTCAGCAAAGCCTGGCGTACCAGCTCGGCCGTCGTGGGCGAGTGCCCCTTGGGCAGCTCGGGTTCCGACGGGGCGGACAGCGCGCCGAAGATCCGGTCCACCTCCGCCTGCTCCGCCTCGCCGCCGCCGTCCAGGGTGCGCCGCAGCTCGGCGTACGCCTCCAGCTTGGCCCGCAGCCCCGCGAAGGCGAACGGTTTCACCAGGTACTGCAACGCCCCCTGCCGCATGGCCGCCTGCACGGTCGACACGTCCCGCGCCGCCGTCACCATGATCACGTCGGCCTGGTGGCCGCGCCGCCGCAGCTCCCGGACCACCGCGAGACCGGTGTCGTCGGGCAGGTAGTGATCCATCAGGACCAGATCGACCCGCGGCAGGCTCTCCACCCGACGCAGCGCCTCGGCCGCGCTGTGCGCCTCGCCCGCCACGTGGAAACCGGGCACCTTCTCGACGTAGGCGGCGTTGACGCGGGCCACGCGGGTGTCGTCGTCCACGATCAGGACCTCGATCATCACGCCTCCTCCTCGGAACCCGCGGGCACCGGTTCCGGCTCGGTCAGCGCCTCGGGCAGCACCACGGTGAACTCCGCGCCGCCGCCGGCCGCCGGTCCCACGGTCGCGCCGCCGCCCTGCCGTTCGGCGAGCCGCCGGACCAGGGAGAGCCCGATGCCCCGCTTGCCGTGCGCGGGCGGCTGCTTGGTGGACCAGCCCTCCGTGAAGATCAACTCGCGTTGCTCCGCCGGCACTCCGGGTCCCGTGTCGCGCACCTCTAGGACGACCGTACGGCCCTCGGTGCGCAATTCGACCTCCACGCGCGCGTGCGGGGTGCCCGCGACCGCGTCGAGGGCGTTGTCCACGAGGTTGCCCACCACCGTGACCAGTCCCCGCGCATCGATCAGCCGGTCCGGGAGCCGGGTGCGCTCCGACACCCGCAGGGCGACCCCGCGCTCCGCCGCCACGGTCGCCTTGCCCACCAGGAGCGCGGCCAGCAGCGGATCCTGGATCCGCTCCGTGACCTGCTCGGCGGTGGCCCGGTGGTCCCCGACCACCTCGCCGACGAACTCCACGGCGTCGTCGTACATCTCCAGCTCCAGCAGCCCCAGCAGGGTGTGCATGCGGTTGGCGTGCTCGTGGTCCTGGGCGCGCAGCGCGTCGATCAGCCCACGGGTGGAATCCAGTTCGCGCCCCAGCTGCTCCAGCTCGGTGCGGTCGCGCAGGGTGGCCACGGCACCGCCGTCCCCGGTGGGCATGCGGTTGGCGATCAGGACGCGCTGGCCGCGCACGGTGAGCAGGTCGGTGCCGGTCACCCGGCCGGCCAGCACATCCGTCGTACGGCCCGCGCCGAGCGCCTCGTCCGGGGTCCGTCCAAGGGCCTCGTCACCGATTCCCAGCAGCCGCCGTGCCTCGTCGTTGAGCAGCCGGATACGGCCGCCCCGGTCCAGCGCGACCACCGCCTCCCGGATGCCGTGCAGCATCGCCTCGCGCTCCGCGAGCAGCGCCGAGATGTCGGAGAAGGCCAGGTCCCGGGTCTGCCGCTGGACCCGCCGGGAGATCAGCCAGGCGGCCAGCGCGCCCACCGCCAGGGCACCGCCGGCGTACGCGAACAGCCCCGGGATGGCACTGATCAGCCGTGCCCGCACACTGTCGTAGGCGATGCCGACCGACACCGCGCCGACGACGTGGTGCCCGGCGTCGTACAGCGGCACCTTGCCGCGCGCCGAGCGGCCCAGGGTGCCCCGGTCGATCTCCATGACCTCCTTGCCGGCCAGGGCGTCGGAGGGGTCGGTGGAGACGCGCCGGCCGATCTCCGAGGGCGTGGGATGCGACCAGCGCACCCAGTTCCGGTCCAGCACCACGATGTACTCGGCGTGCGTGGCCCGCCGGATCCGCTCGGCCGCCCGCTGCACGGGGCCGTTCCCGTTCGGCGCGGTGGTCCGCACGCCCTCGGCGATCCGCGGGTCCTGCGCCGTGGTCTCGGCGATGGCGAGCGCCCGCCGCATCGCCTCCTGGTCCAGCTGCTTGCTCAGCGGCGCCAGGAAGAGCCCGGTCGCGAGCACCGCGACCCCCGCGGCGATCGCCACCTGCATCAGCAGCACCTGGGAGAACATCCGCCGGGGCAGACCGAGGCGCAGACGGCGTACGGGGGGAGTGGAGCGCATACCCATGACGGTACGTGGGACGGCCGGAAGCCCCCAGCGGGTGTGGTGTGGATCTCTTGATCAGCTATTGATCAACATTGACGGCGTCGTGCCCTGGTCAGCTCGCCAGCGCCGTCGGCCGCAGTGCGCGCACCTCGACCACGTCCATCCGCGCGGGCGTGCCGAGCACCTCCGCGCCGCAGCTCTCCGGGCGGGGCGGCAGCGACGTGCCCTGTGCCACGGTGACCCGCCACCGGCGGCCGTCGGCGTGGGTGACGGTGACCTCCCAGCGCGGCGCCGCGCCCTCGGTCCGTGCGACGCTCAGCACACCCGCCCGGTACTCGTCCGCGGCCGTCCGTACGGCCAGCTCCGCCGCCTGGCCGGGCCGCTCCCACGCGGAGCACCCCCGGCACCCCTCGACCAGCACACGTCCCTCCTGGGCGCCGTGCAGGGCCTCCTTCACGGTGTGGGCCCCGGCGCGGCCGTAGGCGTAGCCGTACGGCAGGACGAGCACCGTGGGCGCGAACCGATGACCACCCAGATGGGTGACCTCCCAGACACCGGGCACCCCCGAGGCGACCAGCTCCGTGGCGAGGGGGCGGCCCAAAAGGGCGCAGCAGCGGTCACGCTTGCCGTTGGTGCACACCAGTGCCAGTGGCTCACCCCGGTGGGGCCGCCCGCCGAGCACCGCGCCGAAGGACCGGTGGTCGCCCGCGCCGAGCGCGGCGAAGTCCAGGTCCAGCAGGCGCCGCGGATCGACGGTGGTGGCCCCGTGCAGCCACACCCGCCCGGGGACGGTGTGCGCGGCGTACACGTGCCGCACCGGAGGCGGGCCGGGATCGGCGTGGCGCCCGGGGCGGCGGATCAGCGCGATCCGCACGCCGGTGCCGTCGGCGGCGGCCTCCAGCGCGCGGCCCAGCGCGGGGTCGAGATGGCTGGACGTGAGCGCCCTGGCGCCCCACGGGCCGGGCTGTTCCAGCAGCAGCCACGTCGTCGCCGTGGCAGCCGTACCGGAAACCGGCTCGTCGAGTCCGCGGGAGACGGTCGCACACCTACTCACACAGGTGAGCCTAACCTGACTTGCCCCGCGGTGACTTGCGGGCCCGCCGTGCCCTACTCCGCCAGGGCCCGGGGCGGGCGCGGACCGACGTAATGGCCGCTGGGGCGCATGCGCAGCGGGCGTTCGCCGTACTCCTCCAGGGCGTGCGCGATCCAGCCCGCGGTCCGCGCGACGGCGAAGATCGTCTCGGCGGCCGTGGCCGGCATGCCGCAGGACGCGGTGAACACCGCGAGGGCCAGGTCGACGTTGGCGTGCAGCGGGGTGTGCCGGGCGGTGGTGGCGACGATGTCGCGGGCGGCGAGCAGCGCGGACTCAGCGCGCGGGATCCGCTCCAGCAGGTCGAACAGCGCCCGCGCGCGCGGGTCCTCGCCGGTGTACAGCCGGTGGCCCAGACCGGGGACGCGGCGGCCCGCGCGCAATTCCTCGGCGATCACCGGGACCGCCGTGCCCTGGTCGAGCACGTCCAGGAGCATCCGGTGGGCCAGGCCGCCGGCCGCGCCGTGCAGCGGGCCCTCCAGCACGCCGAGCCCGGCCGAGACGGCCGCGTACGCGTGCGCGCGGGCCGAGGCGGCGACCCGGACGGCCAGGGTGGACGCGGCCAGGTCGTGGTCGGCCAGCAGGGCCAGCGCCGTGTCCAGCACGCGCAGGGAGGCGTCGTCGGCCGGGCGGCCGGTCAGCCGCCCCCACAGGCGGTGGGCCAGCGGGCCGTCGTCCCTGTGGTCGTACCGGACCGGCGGCAGCGCGGCGACGAGGGTGGGGACGAGGGTGCGCGCCGTGTGCAGCACGGCCTCCTCGGACAGGTCGAAGCGCAGCGGGTCCTCGGCCGCCGCGGCGATCGCCGCCACCCGCAGCCGGTCGACCGGGGAGGCGTGTTCGGACAGGGCGTCCACCGCGCGGCGGGCGACCTCGACGGTGGCCTCGGGCGCGGTGAACGCCGCTCCCGGCGCGGGCCGGCCGGTCCACAGCCACTCCGCGACCTCCTCGTAGGAGTGGCGGGCGGCCAGCTCGACCGCGTCGACACCGCGGTAGTAGTACCGGTCCTGCTCGATCAGCGTGATGCGGGTGCGGACGGACAGGTCCCCGCCGGTGCCCGGACTCCCGGCGGCCTCCCGGCGGTTGCGGCGGGCGAGCGCCTCGACCTCCCCGGCCTCGAAGGTGCTGGCCCGGCCGCCGGGCTCGCGTCTGCTGCTGAGCAGGCCGCGGCTCACATACGCGTAGACCGTCTCGGGCTTCACACCGAGCAGTTCGGCGGTCTCCTTGGTGGTCAGCCGGCGCCCGGGGCGGTGGGGAGCGGTGTCGTGATCGCGCATGGGGGCCACCGTAGCCGCGTCCGCACATGTTGACGGCCATCTATTGAGCCGAGCAACGTTGATCGGGAAGTGATCGAGTCTTGACGGTGGGATCAAGTATGGGGGCGCGGGCCCGGAGGGGTTGACGAGCCGCTCGTATCCTGGACGCTCCGTCCATGCCCGTCCGCGCACCGGGCACGAGCCGTGTGCGCACTGGTACGTCTGAGAGGTCGCCCGTTGGGGAACAGCTTGGCAAGCGGCGGCAGCCCGCAGCAGATCCCGGTCGTCGTACTCGCCGGTTTCCTGGGCTCCGGGAAGACCACGCTCCTCAACCATCTGCTGCACCGCAGCGGAGGCAGCCGCATCGGGGCCATCGTCAACGACTTCGGCGCCATCGAGATCGATGCCATGGCCGTCGCCGGAGCCCTCGGCGACTCGACCGTCTCACTCGGGAACGGCTGCCTGTGCTGCGCCGTGGACACCGGCGAACTCGATCTGTACCTGGACCGGCTCGCCGCACCCGCCGCCGGTATCGACGTGATCGTCATCGAGGCCAGCGGGCTGGCCGAGCCGCAGGAACTCGTGCGCATGGTCCTCGCCAGCGAGCACCCGGACATCGTCTACGGCGGTCTGGTCGAGGTGGTCGACGCCGCCGAGTTCGACGACACGCGCGCCAAGCACCCGGAGATCGACCGGCACCTCGCCCTCGCGGACCTGGTCGTCGTCAACAAGCTCGACCGCGCCGGCGACGCCGACCGGATCCTCGGGCTGGTCCGCTCGCTCACCGACCGCGCGGCCGTCGTCCCCGCCACCTACGGCCGCGTCGACCCCGAGTTCCTCTTCGACTGCCGGCCCACCGAGGAGCGCGTCGGCCAGCTGTCCTTCGACGACCTGCACGACCACGACGACCCGGACCACGCCGGCCACCTGCACACCGGCTACGACAGCCTGTCCTTCACCTCCGCCGTCCCCCTGGAACCCCGGCGGCTCATGCGGTTCCTGGACAGCCGGTCCGAGGGGCTGTACCGGATCAAGGGCTACGTCGACTTCGGACCGTACGACGCGGTCAACCGCTACGCCATGCACGCCGTCGGCCGGTTCCTGCGCTTCTACCCCGAACCCTGGGCGCCCGGCGACGAACGGCTCACCCAGCTCGTGCTGATCGGCTCCGGCATCGACGCGGACGCCCTCCGCAAGGAACTGGAGGCGTGCGGGAACGACGCCCCGCACGCCGACGAGCACGGCATGTGGGGCGTCCTGCGGTACGTACAGGGACCGGACGAGCCGGAAGCCGGCCTTGAGGAGCCGCCGCCCGCCTAGCCCCTGCCCGGACCGGCTAGAGCACCGGCCCCGCCACCACCGCCACCGTCTTCGGCAGCGACGTGCCCGAGCCGTCCCGGCGCGGGTCCGGCTCCGGCAGCTCCACCGGGGTGCCGTTCTTCTGCGCCGCCCGCGCCGGCGCCGGACCCGCCCAGGCCAGCGACAGGCAGTCCTCACCCTTCAGGAACCGCTGGCAGCGCACGCCGCCCGTGGCCCGGCCCTTGCGCGGGTACTGGTCGAACGGGGTCAGCTTGGCCGTCGTCTGCACCGAGTCGTCCAGCGTGCCGCGCGAGCCCGCCACCGTGAACACCACCGCGTCGGCGGCCGGGTCGACCGCCGTGAAGGAGATCACCTTCGCGCCCTCGGCGAGCTTGATGCCCGTCATGCCGCCCGCCGGACGGCCCTGCGGGCGGACGATGGAGGCCTGGAAGCGCAGCAGCTGCGCGTCGTCCGTGATGAACACCAGGTCCTCCTCGCCGGTGCGCAGCTCCACCGCGCCGACGATCCGGTCCCCCTCCTTGAGCGTGATGACCTCCAACTCGTCCTTGTTGGACGGGTAGTCGGGCACCACCCGCTTGACGACACCCTGCTCGGTGCCGAGCGCCAGGCCCGGCGACGACTCGTCCAGCGTGGTCAGGCAGACCACCGTCTCGTCGTCCTCCAGGGAGACGAACTCCGCCAGCGGAGCCCCGCCCGAGAGGTTCGGCACGGTCGTCGGCTCGGGCAGCTGCGGCAGGTCGACCACGTTGATCCGCAGCAGCCGGCCCGCCGAGGTCACCGCGCCGATCACCCCGCGCGCGGTCGTCCGCACGGCCGAGACGATCACGTCGTGCTTGACCCGCTTGCCGCCCGCCGCCCGCGGCAGCGGCGCGTCGGTCGCCGTACGGGCCAGCAGCCCCGTCGAGGACAGCAGCACCCGGCACGGGTCGTCGGCCACCTGCAGCGGGACGGCGACCGGCGTGGCCGCGGACTCCAGCAGGACCGTACGCCGGTCGGTGCCGAACTTCTTCGCCACGGCGGCCAGTTCGGCCGAGACCAGCTTGCGCAGCTCCGCGTCCGACTCCAGGATCCGGGTCAGCTCCTCGATCTCCGCGGTGAGCTTGTCCTTCTCCGCCTCCAGCTCGATCCGGTCGTACCTGGTGAGCCGGCGCAGCGGCGTGTCGAGGATGTACTGCGTCTGCACCTCGCTCAGCGAGAAGCGCTCGATCAGGCGCTCCTTGGCCTGCGCGGAGTTGTCGCTGGACCGGATGATCCGGATGACCTCGTCGATGTCGACCAGCGCGGTCAGCAGGCCCTCGACCAGGTGCAGCCGGTCGCGCTTCTTGCCGCGGCGGAACTCGCTGCGCCGCCGGACCACGTCGAAGCGGTGGTCCAGATAGACCTCCAGCAGCTCCTTCAGACCCAGGGTGAGCGGCTGGCCGTCGACCAGGGCGACGTTGTTGATGCCGAAGGACTCCTCCATCGGGGTCAGCTTGTACAGCTGCTCCAGGATCGCCTCCGGCACGAAGCCGTTCTTGATCTCGATGACCAGACGCAGGCCGTGCTCGCGGTCGGTGAGGTCCTTGACGTCGGCGATGCCCTGGACCTTCTTCGCGTTGACCAGATCCTTGATCTTCGCGATGACCTTCTCGGGGCCGACGGTGAACGGCAGTTCCGTGACCACCAGGCCCTTGCGGCGGGCGGTGACGTTCTCGATGGAGACCGTCGCGCGGATCTTGAAGGTGCCGCGGCCGTTCGCGTACGCGTCCCGGATGCCGTCCAGGCCGACGATCCGGCCGCCGGTGGGCAGGTCGGGGCCCGGGACGTGCTTCATCAGCGCGTCCAGGTCGGCGTTCGGGTGCCGGATCAGATGGCGGGCGGCGGCGATGACCTCGCGCAGGTTGTGCGGCGGCATGTTCGTCGCCATGCCGACCGCGATGCCCGAGGCGCCGTTCACCAGCAGGTTCGGGAAGGCGGCGGGCAGGGCCACCGGCTCCTGCTCCTGGCCGTCGTAGTTCGGCGCGAAGTCGACCGTGTCCTCGTCGATCGACTCGGTCATCAGACCCGTCGCCTCGGCCATCCGGCACTCGGTGTACCGCATGGCGGCCGGCGGGTCGTCGTTGCCCAGCGAACCGAAGTTGCCGTGGCCGTCGACGAGCGGCACGCGCATGGAGAAGGGCTGCGCCATGCGCACCAGCGCGTCGTAGATCGACGCGTCGCCGTGCGGGTGGAGCTTGCCCATGACCTCGCCGACGACCCGCGCGCACTTCACATAGCCGCGTTCGGGGCGCAGGCCCATCTCGTTCATCTGGTACACGATCCGGCGGTGCACCGGTTTCAGTCCGTCACGGGCGTCCGGCAGGGCGCGCGAGTAGATGACCGAGTACGCGTACTCAAGGTAGGAGCCACGCATCTCGTCCACGACGTCGATGTCGAGGATCCTCTCCTCGAACGAATCGTCGGGCGGCGGGGTCTTCGTGCTGCGGCGGGCCATCGCTGCCTGGCTCCTTCTGATCTGGTCGCTCGCCTACGGGGCGCTCTGTGCTGAAGCGTTTGACGGATCTGACGCGGACCATTGTGGACCGAGGCACTGACAACCCGTGCACGACCCGGTCCGGGCGGCCTGGGCAGGCGCCGGCGAGCGGGGCGCCCCCGGCGCCGGAGAACCGTCCGGGAGGGGATGCGACGCAGGGTACGCGATCCGCTGTCGGCGTACGTCCGCGGGAACTTCGCGAAGGCCCCGCACGCTTTGCATACAGTGGCAGGAACGGCAGCACAACCGCGGTTTCCATCAACCGCCTCCGCTCGCGAAGGGACGTACATGCCCATGGGTCACACGACCACAGCCGAGGCAGGCTCCGGGGGCCTGGCAGCGACCGAGCACCGCCTGGCCAACGGTCTGCGCGTGGTGCTCTCCGAGGACCACCTGACCCCGGTGGCGGCGGTCTGCCTCTGGTACGACGTCGGCTCCCGCCACGAAGTCAAGGGGCGTACCGGCCTTGCTCACCTCTTCGAGCACCTGATGTTCCAGGGCTCCGCACAGGTCAAGGGCAACGGCCACTTCGAACTGGTGCAGGGTGCCGGCGGCTCGCTGAACGGCACCACCAGCTTCGAGCGCACCAACTACTTCGAGACCATGCCCGCCCACCAGCTGGAGCTGGCGCTCTGGCTGGAGGCCGACCGCATGGGCTCGCTGCTGGCCGCCCTGGACGAGGAGTCCATGGAGAACCAGCGGGACGTCGTCAAGAACGAGCGCCGCCAGCGCTACGACAACGTGCCCTACGGCACCGCCTTCGAGAAGCTGACCGCCCTCTCCTACCCGGAGGGCCACCCGTACCACCACACGCCGATCGGCTCCATGGCGGACCTGGACGCGGCCACCCTGGAGGACGCCCGCCGGTTCTTCCGCACCTACTACGCGCCGAACAACGCGGTGCTCTCCGTGGTCGGCGACATCGACCCCGAGCAGACCCTCGCCTGGATCGAGAAGTACTTCGGCTCCATCGCCTCCCACGACGGCAAGCCCGCGCCCCGCGACGGCTCCCTGCCGGACATCATCGGCGAGCAGAAGCGCGAGGTCGTCGTGGAGGAGGTCCCGGCGCGCGCGCTGATGGCCGCCTACCGGCTCCCGCACGACGGCACGCGCGCGTGCGACGCGGCCGACCTCGCCCTGACCATCCTCGGCGGCGGCGAGTCCTCCCGTCTCTACAACCGCCTGGTGCGCCGCGACCGCACGGCCGTCGCCGCCGGCTTCGGCCTGCTCCGCCTGGCCGGCGCGCCCTCCATGGGCTGGCTGGACGTGAAGACCTCCGGTGACGTCGAGGTGCCGGTGATCGAGGCCGCCATCGACGAGGAGCTGGCCCGGTTCGCCGAGGAGGGCCCCACGCCCGAGGAGATGGAGCGCGCCCAGGCCCAGCTGGAGCGCGAGTGGCTGGACCGGCTCGGCACGGTCGCCGGCCGCGCCGACGAACTGTGCCGGTTCGCCGTCCTGTTCGGCGACCCGCAGCTCGCCCTGACCGCCGTCCAGCGCGTCCTGGAGGTGACCCCCGAGGAGGTCCGGGAGGTCGCGGGGGCCCGCCTGCGGCCCGACAACCGCGCGGTCCTGGTCTACGAACCGAAGTCCCCGGAGACCGCCCCGGACGCCGATGTCCCGGAGGACCCGGAGCAGGAAGCGACCGTAGAGGCGGGCCGCGACGAGACCGAGAACGAGGAGACGGCCAAGTGACCGAGCTCGCCACCATGGAGTTCCACCCCCAGCCGCAGCCCGGCGAGGCCAGGCCCTGGGCGTTCCCGGCCCCCGAGCGCACCGCGCTCGACAACGGCCTGACCGTGCTGCGCTGCCACCGCCCCGGCCAGCAGGTCGTCGCCGTCGAGGTGCTGCTGGACGCGCCCCTGGACGCCGAGCCGGCCGGCCTGGACGGCGTCGCCACGATCATGGCGCGGGCCTTCTCCGAGGGCACCGACCGGCACTCCGCCGAGGAGTTCGCCGCCGAGCTGGAGCGCGCCGGCGCCACCCTGGACGCGCACGCCGACCACCCCGGCGTCCGGCTCAGCCTGGAGGTCCCGGTCTCCCGCCTGGCCAAGGGCCTCGGCCTGCTCGCCGACGCGCTGCGCGCGCCCGCCTTCGCCCCGAGCGAGGTCGAGCGCCTCGTCCGCAACCGCCTGGACGAGATCCCGCACGAGCTGGCCAACCCCTCCCGCCGGGCCGCCAAGGAACTCTCCAAGGAGCTGTTCCCGGCGACCTCGCGCATGTCCCGGCCGCGCCAGGGCACCGAGGAGACCGTCGAGAAGATCGACGCGGCGGCCGTACGCGCCTTCTACGACCGCCATGTGCGGCCCGCCACGGCCACCCTGGTCGTCGTCGGCGACCTGACCGGCACCGACCTCGACGCGCTGCTCGGCGACACCCTGGGCGCCTGGTCCGGTACTCCGGGCGAGCCGCGCCCGGTGCCGCCGGTGACCGCCGACGACACCGGACGCGTGGTCATCGTGGACCGGCCCGGCGCCGTCCAGACGCAGCTGCTCATCGGCCGGATCGGCCCCGACCGGCACGACCGGGTGTGGCCCGCCCAGGTGCTCGGCACGTACTGCCTCGGCGGCACCCTCACCTCCCGCCTGGACCGCGTCCTGCGCGAGGAGAAGGGCTACACCTACGGCGTGCGCTCCTTCGGGCAGGTCCTCAGGTCGGCGCCGGACGGCACGGGCGCGGCGATGCTCGCCATCAGCGGCTCCGTGGACACGCCGAACACCGGCCCGGCGCTGGACGACCTGTGGAAGGTGCTGCGCACCGTCGCGGCGGAGGGCCTGACCGACGCCGAGCGGGATGTCGCCGTGCAGAACCTCGTCGGGGTGGCGCCGCTGAAGTACGAGACCGCGGCGGCCGTCGCGAGCACGCTGGCCGACCAGGTCGAGCAGCACCTGCCCGACGACTTCCAGGCGACGCTGTACCGGCAGTTGGCCGCCACGGGCACGGTGGAGGCCACCGCGGCCGTCGTGAACGCCTTCCCGGTGGACCGCCTGGTGACCGTCCTCGTCGGCGACGCCTCGCAGATCAAGGCGCCGGTCGAGGCGCTCGGCATCGGTGAGGTGACCGTGGTGACGGCCGAGTAGCGGCCCGGCGCCACCGGCGCACGCGCGCGTGGGGCCCTGACGGCTTACCGGCCGTCAGGGCCCCACGCTGTTCCACTCGGTCCCTCAGATGCCCGTTTTGGGGCGGAGGTTGCCTGTCTGACCTGTGGGATGCGCTACAAAACTCCGGATCCGTTTGAGGATCGAAAGCGGGCCGCCGTAGCGTCGTCCGGGCTGTTCGTCAGGCAGTGCGCCGCACCCGCGGCACCGGACAGCCATCGCCGAGTCCCCGTACGGCGCGAGCCAGGGGAGCCGGGGACCCACCGTCCCTGGGGTGAATCGGGCGCCCGCGCGAGCGCGAGGGGGCCCGTAGGAGACCTTCCTGCTCCGAACCCGTCAGCTAACCCGGTAGGCGAGAGGGAAGGAAAGGACCAGCCACTTCATGGCGTTCATGTGCGCCACCGGGAAGCACCGCAAGCCCGGCCGGGTCAAGCGCACCACCGCTCAGGCGGCCGGCGTCGCGGCCCTGACCACCACCGGTGTCATCGGCACCCTCGCCGCCTCCCCGGCACTCGCCGCCGACAACCCCGTGGACCAGACCGGCCTCACGCCGGTCCTCGCCGCCACCGAGGACGTCGCCGCGCAGATCGAGGCGCAGGCCACCGCCCAGCAGGAGGCCGCCGACCGCAAGGCGGCCGAGGAGGCCGCGGCGAAGGCGGCCGCCGAGCGGGCCGAGGAGGAGCGGGTCCGCGCCGCACGCGAGGCCGAGCGCCGCCGGCTGAACACCTTCGTCGCGCCCATCGCGCACTCCTACGTCTCCACGGCCTACCAGGCCTCCAGCTCCCTGTGGTCCTCCGGCTCGCACACCGGCATCGACTTCCACGCGGCCAGCGGCACCACCGTGCACGCGGTGGGCTCCGGCACGGTCGTCGCCACCGGCTGGGGCGGCGCCTACGGCAACCAGGTCGTGATCCGGATGGCCGACGGCATGTACACGCAGTACGGGCACCTGTCCTCCATCGGCGTCACGGTGGGCCAGCAGGTCGAGCCGGGCCGGCAGATCGGGCTGTCCGGCGCCACCGGCAACGTCACCGGCCCGCACCTCCACTTCGAGGCGCGCACGAGCCCCGAGTACGGCTCCGACATCGACCCCGTCGCCTATCTGCGCGGGCACGGCGTGCACATCTGACGCCCCGCGCGTTCCCCGGCGGCCCCGGCTCACCGAGCCGGGGCTTTCGTCGTTTTTCACGGTGTCCGCCGGACTCGTTGTCCAAAAAAACTCCATGGATTACCGCCCGCCGTCGGAAATTCCGGGCCATTGGAATAGAGTCACGGAACACGCGTCCATCGTCGGCGTTTCACGGGGATTAAGGCGGAGGTCGGTCATGCGTATTCCGGCGCACTCGGTGTGCACCGCTGTCCGGGACGACATCGTCGCGGGTGTCTACGAGCGCGGCAGCCGGCTCACCGAGGAAGTGCTGGCCCGCCGCTACGGCGTCTCGCGCGTCCCCGTCCGCGAGGCGCTGCGCACGCTGGAGGCCGAGGGGTTCGTGGTGACGCGCCGGCACGCGGGCGCGTGCGTGGCCGAGCCGACCGAGCAGGAGGCCGCCGACGTGCTGGAGATGCGGACGCTGCTGGAGCCGCTGGGCGCCGCGCGGGCCGCCCAGCGGCGCACGGAAGCCCATCTGAAGGTGCTGCGCGGCCTGGTCCGGCTGGGCCAGGAGCGGGCCAGGAAGGGCAACAGCGAGGATCTGCGCTCACTCGGCGGCTGGTTCCACGAGACGCTCGCCCAGGCCTGCGGCAGCCCCTCGCTGACCTTGATGCTGACCCAGCTGCGGCACAAGGTCGCCTGGATGTACACGGTGGAGGCCCCGGTGAGCCCGGTGGAGTCCTGGGCGGAGCACGGCGCGATCGTGGACGCGGTGGCGCGCGGGGACGGCGAACGCGCGCGGGCGCTGACGGCACTGCACGCCGAGCGCGCGACGGGCGCGCACCGGCTCCGCCCGGCCGGCGCCGGGGAACGTGTGAGGACTTCGCAACACCCCGTAAACATGTCGGGTCTGCGGCATTAACACGGGCGCCGTATACAAAGAAGGGTAATTCCAGAGCGGGGTTTTTTCCGCTGCCCTTTTCCGGTTCCGGTAATTCTCTGCGCCGTGTGTTTCGGGCGTACTGGCGTCCTGGCGACCCGGCCCGGACGAACACCCGCGAAGAATTCCGCCGGCCGGAACCGAGCGACTGCGAAACCGGTTCGACAACGCGGAAGCCGCGCCGCCCGGTGCGGACGACGCGGCTTCCCGGCCCTGCTCAGACGGTCTCGGGCAGTTCCTCCAGGCCCTCGGAGACCAGCTTGGCCAGACGGTCGAGGGCGGCGTCGGCGCCCTCGGCGTCGGAGGCGAGGACGATCTCCTCGCCACCCTGGGCGCCCAGGCCCAGGACGGCCAGCATCGAGGCCGCGTTGACGGGGTTGCCCCCGGCCTTGGCGATCGTCACCGGGACGCCTGTGGCCGTGGCGGCTCGGACGAAGAGAGAGGCGGGGCGGGCGTGGAGACCCTCGGCCCAGCCGACGTTGACGCGGCGCTCAGCCATGTGTTGCTGCCCTTCAGTGCTCAGGGTTGTCTAGACCAGTTTCCCATACCGTGAAGCGTGCCCGGAGCGGGCCCGTGGGACCGCCCCGGCGCGACCCCGGACCGCGGCCTCGGTCCGGCGTCGCCCCCATAGACTGCCTCGCGCCGTTGTCGTACGCGAGCCTTACGCTGGGGCGCATGCGGAACTCGGCGGACCGGCAGGACCGGCACCAGTACCCCGCCCACTGGGAGGCGGACGTGGTGCTGCGCGACGGTGGCACCGCGCGCATCAGGCCCATCACCGTCGATGACGCCGACCGCCTGGTCAGTTTCTACGAGCAGGTCTCGGACGAGTCGAAGTACTACCGCTTCTTCGCGCCGTACCCACGCCTGTCCGCCAAGGACGTCCACCGCTTCACGCACCACGACTTCGTGGACAGGGTGGGACTCGCGGCCACCGTCGGCGGCGAGTTCATCGCCACCGTACGCTACGACCGCATCGGCACCGACGGCCTGCCCGCCCCCGCGCCCGCCGACGAGGCCGAGGTCGCCTTCCTGGTCCAGGATGCCCACCAGGGCCGCGGGGTCGCCTCCGCCCTGCTGGAACACATCGCGGCCGTCGCGCGCGAGCGCGGCATCCGCCGCTTCGCCGCCGAGGTGCTCCCCGCCAACACCAAGATGATCAAGGTGTTCACGGACGCCGGCTACACCCAGAAACGCAGCTTCGAGGACGGCGTCGTACGTCTGGAGCTGGACCTGGAACCCACCGACCGGTCCATGGCCGTGCAGCACGCCCGGGAACAGCGCGCCGAGGCCCGCTCGGTACGGCGGCTCCTCGCGCCCGGCTCGGTCGCGGTCGTCGGCGTCGGCCGCGCCCCCGGCGGGGTGGGCCGCGGCATCCTCGGCAACATCCGCGCGGCCGGTTATCCGGGCCCGCTGCACGCGGTGAACAAGGCGTTCCCCGAAGACCTCAAGGAGATCGACGGGGTGCCCGCGTACCGCTCGGTGCGCGACATCGACGGGCATGTCGACCTCGCCGTCGTCGCCGTACCGGCCGAGCACGTGCCCGCCGTGGTCGCCGAGTGCGGCGAACACGGCGTCCAGGGGCTGGTCGTCGTCTCCGCCGGATACGCCGAGAGCGGACCCGAGGGACGCGAACGGCAACGCGCGCTCGTCCGGGCCGCGCGCGCCCACGGCATGCGGCTCATCGGCCCCAACGCCTTCGGGATCATCAACACCGCCGGGAACGTGCGGCTGAACGCCTCGCTCGCCCCCGAACCGCCCCGCCCGGGCCGCATCGGACTCTTCGCCCAGTCCGGCGCCATCGGCATCGCCCTGCTGTCCCGGCTGCACCGGCGCGGGGGAGGGGTGACCGGCGTCACGGGCGTCTCCACGTTCGTGTCCGCCGGCAACCGCGCCGACGTCTCCGGCAACGACGTCCTCCAGTACTGGTACGACGACCCGGACACCGATGTCGTCCTCATGTACCTGGAGTCCATCGGCAACCCCCGCAAGTTCACCCGGCTCGCCCGGCGCACGGCCGCGGCCAAGCCGCTGGTCGTCGTGCAGGGCACCGGTACCGCCCCGCAGGGGCACGCGGTGCGCGCCACCCGGCTGCCGTACGCGACCGTGTCCGCGCTGCTGCGGCAGGCCGGGGTGATCCGGGTCGACACCATCACCGAGCTGGTCGACGCGGGGCTGCTGCTCGCCCGGCAGCCGCTGCCCGCGGGACCGCGCGTGGCCATCCTCGGCAACTCCGAGTCGCTGGGCGTGCTGACGTACGACCGGTGTGTGGCGGAGGGGCTGCGGCCGGCCCGGCCGGTGGACCTGACCACCGGGGCGACGGCGGAGGACTTCCACCGGGCGCTGGCCGGCGCGCTGGCCGACGACACGAACGACGCCGTCGTCGTCACGGCGATCCCCGCGATCGGGGAAGGCTCGCCGGGGGACGCGGAACTGGCGGAGGCGCTGCGGTCGGCCGCGGCGGCGGTGCCGGGGAAGCCGGTGCTGGTGGTCCATGTCGAGCTGGGCGGGCTGGCGGAGGCGCTGTCGGCGGCGACGAGCACGGCACCGGGCGCCACCGGCAAGGCACCCGGCGCGGAGAGCGGCACCCACCCGCCCCACCACACGGAACGCCTGCCCGGCGCGGGGGCGGGCCGAGAGCCCGAGGCGGGGGCGGGTCGACCGCTCACCGCCGCGGGAGAGCGGCCGTCTGCCGGGGCAGCGGGGCGTCCGTCCGCCGCCCACGCGGAGCGGCCATCCGCCGGGACCGCAGGGCGTCCGTCCGCTCCGGCAGCGGGACTGCCGGCCGCCGGAATATCCGGACGACCGCCCGCCACTCCGCCGGCACCGGCACCCGAAAACCCGGGACCCCCGGGATCCCCCGCACTCCGGGGATCCCCGGGATCCCCTGCATTCCCCGGATCCTCGGGACCCCCCGCACCCCCCGCACCCCCCGCACCCCCCGCACCCCCCGCACCCCCCGCACCCCCCGGGTCCCCCGCATCCCCCCAGACCGGCACCCGTCTCATCCCCGCCTACCCCGCCGCCGAGCGTGCGGTGCGGGCGCTCGCCGAAGCCGTGAGGTACGCGCGGTGGCGGCGGGAGGCGGCCGATCCGGGGAAGGTGCCGGAGTTCGACGACATCGACGAGAAGGGGGCCGCCCGGCTGATCGGCGAACTGCTCGCCCGCGGGGAAGGGCTCACGATCTCCGCCGAGCACACCTGCGAGCTGCTCGGCCGCTACGGCATTCCCGTGCGCCGCGCCCTGCCCGCCCCCGGCCCGGACGCCGCCGTGGACGCCGCCCGCGCGCTCGGCTACCCGGTGGCCCTCAAGGCGACCGCCCCGCACCTCAGGCACCGCGCCGACCTGGGCGGGGTCCGGCTGGACCTCGCGGACGAGGAACAACTGCTGCGGGCGTACGCCGAGTTGACCGAGCTGTTCGGGCGGCCCGAGGAACTGCGGCCGGTGGTGCAGGCGATGGCGCCCCGGGGCGTGGACACCGTCGTCCGCGCGGTGATCGACCCGGCGGCCGGGGCCGTGCTGTCCTTCGGTCTGGCCGGCGCCGCCTCCCAGCTGCTCGGGGACATGGCCCACCGGCTGATCCCCGTCACGGACCGGGAGGCGACCTCGCTGGTGCGCTCCATCCGCACCGCACCGCTGCTGTTCGGCTGGCGCGGCTCCACGCCCGTGGACACCCCCGCCCTGGAGGAGCTGCTGCTCCGGGTCTCCCGGCTGGTCGACGACCATCCGGAGGTGGTCGCGGTCACCCTGGAGCCGGTCGTCGTCGCCCCGCACGGCGTGAGCGTCCTCGGCGCCACGGTACGGCTCGCGCCCCCGCCCGCCCGTGACGACCTCGGCCCGCGCACGATGCCGGCCTACTGAGAAGCCCCATCGCCTCCCGGAACCCTTGGGCCACGCCCGCCTCCGGTCCGTCCGACTGGCCCGGAGTGCCCTTGTCCACGGATTAGGATGGACGCCATGGCCAAGACCAGTACGACGACCCAGGGGCTGCGCGCGGCGATCGAGCGCAGCGGCTACTACCCGGCCCTCGTGGCCGAGGCGGTGGAGGCCGCTGTGGGCGGCGAGCCCGTCCGGTCGTACCTGGTCCACCAGGAGACGACGTTCGACCAGAACGAGGTCCGCCGGCACGTCACCGTGCTGGTCCTCACCGGCAACCGCTTCATCGTCAGCCACACCGACGAGCAGGCCGCCGACAGCACCTCCCCGACGCCGTACGCCACCACCTCCACCGAGTCGGTGAAGCTCGACCGGATCTCGTCCGTCGTGGTCAGCCGGGTGGTCGCCAACCCCGAGCAGTACACGCCGGGCACGCTGCCCCGCGAGGTCGTGCTGACCATCGGCTGGGGCGCGGTCAGCCGCATCGACCTGGAGCCCGCCGCCTGCGGCGACCCGAACTGCGACGCCGACCACGGCTACACGGGCAGCTCCACGGCGGACGACCTCAGCCTGCGCGTCAGCGAGGCCGGGGACGGCCCGGAGACGGTGCGCCAGGCGCTCGCCTTCGCGCAGGCCATCTCGGAGGCGACCGCGGACCTCACGCGCTGATGTCCCAGCTCTCCGCCTGGGACCACCCGGAACCCCTCGCCCTGGACACCGCGCCGCTGCCCGAGTACGGCAGCGGCTCCCTGGCCGACCTGCTGCCCACCCTGGCCGCCGGCCTGGGCGTCCCCGGCCTGACCGCCACGATCGGGGAACTGGCCCCGGCCGACCGGGTCTGCGTCTTCCTGGTCGACGGACTCGGCTGGGAGCAGCTCGCCGCCCACCCGGACGAGGCTCCCTTCCTGACCTCCCTGCTCGGCAGCTCCCGCGGCGGCACCGGCCGCCCGCTCACCGCCGGCTACCCGGCGACCACCGCGACCTCCCTCGCCTCCGTCGGCACCGGCCTGCCGCCCGGCGCCCACGGCCTGCCCGGGTACGCCGTGCGCAACCCGGCCACCGGCGAGCTGATGAACCAGCTCCGCTGGCAGCCGTACACCGAACCGGGCGCCTGGCAGCCGTACCCCACCGTCTTCCAGCGGGCCCACCAGGCCGGCGTGCACACCGCCCAGGTGACCTCGCCCGCCTTCGAGCACACCCCCCTCACCAAGGTCGCGCTGAGCGGCGGCACCTTCCACGGGCGGCTCACCGGCGAGGAGCGCATGGACCTCGCGGCCGGGCAACTGGCCGCCGGCGACCGCTCGCTGGTCTACACGTACTACTCCGAACTGGACGGCGCCGGGCACCGCTACGGCATCGCCTCCGACACCTGGCGCGGCCAGCTGATGAACGTCGACCGGCTCGCCCAACGGCTGGCCGAGCAGCTGCCCCCGCGCAGCGCCCTGTACGTCACCGCCGACCACGGCATGGTCGACGTGCCGTTCGACGAGCGGCACCGCATCGACTTCGACGAGGACTGGGAGCTGCGGGCCGGTGTCGCGCTGCTGGGCGGCGAGGGCCGGGCCCGGCACGTGTACGCGGTGCCGGGCGCCGAGAACGACGTGCTGGCCGTGTGGCGCGAGGTGCTCGGGGAGCAGTTCTGGGTGGCCTCGCGGGACGAGGCGATCGCGGCCGGCTGGTTCGGGCGGCCCGGCGACTGCGACGAGCGCGTGTACGAGCGGATCGGGGACGTGCTCGCCGCCGCGCACGACGACGTGCTGATCATCGCCTCCGAGCGGGAGCCCAAGGAGTCGGCGCTGGTGGGCAACCACGGCTCGATGACCCCGGCGGAACAGCTCGTCCCGCTGCTCGAAGTACGTTCCTGACCCCCTGCCCCCTCCCTTTTCGCCGAAAGGTGCTCAACTCCTCATGCCCGAGCTGGTGTTCTTCTCCGGAACGATGGACTGCGGGAAGTCGACGCTGGCTCTGCAGATCGAGCACAACCGTTCCGCGCGGGGCCTCGCGGGCATGATCTTCACCCGGGACGACCGCGCGGGCGAGGGCAAGCTGTCCTCCCGGCTGGGCCTGGTCACCGAAGCGGTGGAGGTCGAGGACGGCCAGGACCTGTACGCGTACCTCGTGGACCATCTCTCCCAGGGCGGCCGGGCCGACTATGTGATCGCGGACGAGGCGCAGTTCCTCGCACCCGAACAGATCGACCAGCTCGCGCGCGTGGTGGACGACCTCGGCCTGGACGTCTTCGCCTTCGGCATCACCACCGACTTCCGCTCCAAGCTGTTCCCCGGCTCGCAGCGGCTGGTGGAGCTGGCCGACCGGATCGAGGTGCTCCAGGTGGAGGCGCTGTGCTGGTGCGGCGCCCGGGCCACGCACAACGCCCGCACGATAGGCGGCGAGATGGTGGTCGAGGGCGCCCAGGTGGTCGTCGGCGACGTCAACCAGTCCGCGGGCGAGGTCGGCTACGAGGTGCTGTGCCGCCGCCACCACCGGCGCCGGATGACCGCCGCGACGGCCCGCGCGGCGGCCCTGTCCCCGGACGTGCTGCCCGTCTCGCCCTCCTGAAGGCCCGGCGCGGGCCCTGGGCCGCCGCCCGGGGGCTCAGCGCGGGTCCTGGACCACCGAGAACTCGGCGCCCTCCGGGTCCGCCACCGTAGCCACCCGCCCGTGCGGGCCGTCGTGCGCCGGTGCGAGGACCCGGCCGCCCAGCTCGGCGACCCGGCGCAGCGCCGCGTCGAGGTCGGCGACCTCGAAGTACGTCCGCCAGTGCGGTCCCCGGTCCGGGGGCAGGCCCTGGCCCACGCCGTGCAGCCCGGCCACCGGGCGGCCGTCCAGGAGCAGGGTCAGTCGGTCGTCGCCGGCGGTGGCCGCCGGCTCCTCCTTGTAGTGGAAGACGCTCTTGTAGAACTTCGCGACGCTTTCCGTCTCGAAGGTGAGCAGTTCGTTCCAGACGGGGGTGCCCGGTTCACCGGTCAGGGCCGTACCGGAATGCGCGCTGCCCTGCCAGATCCCGAACACCGCCCCGGAGGGATCGGCGGCGATCGCCATCCGCCCGGCCTCGGCGGCGTCCAGCGGGCCGACGGCCACCGTGCCGCCGCACAGCCGTACCGTGTCGGCGGTCCGGTCCACGTCGTCCGAGGCGAGGTACGGCGTCCAGGCGACCGGCAGCCGGCGGTCCGTCGGCAGCCGGCCCACGCCCGCCACCTCCCGCCCGTCGAGCAGCGCCCGCACATACGGGCCGAGCTGCTGCGGGCCCGGCCGGAAGTCCCAGCCGAACAGCTCGCCGTAGAACTCCTCGGTGGTATCCAGCCCGTGCACCATCAGGCTCACCCAGCAGGGTGTGCCGGGCAGGCGCCGCGCGTGCGGACCGGCCGGCTCCCGTGCCTCGGTCATCGATTCACTCTCTCCCCGGCCCCTCGCGGTGGCCGTGTCGCTTCCGCTCCCCGGAAGGGGTGTCCGCGCCGTCGGCGCGCACGCCCGTGCCGGTCCCCGCATCCTCCGGGTGCCGCGGGGCCGTACCGCGCCGCCCGCCGTACTCCCGAGAGGATGCCCGATCCGCCGTCTTCCGCCGCTTCTTGACGATGGCTGACGTGTGTCCGTCAGTGGTACACCATGTGCTCGATCCCGTACGCCTCGTGACCGAGCCTGTCCGGCCGAGCAGAGTAGTCGGACCTGGACGCCGCGGCCACCCCTGGCGTATGGATGGACCCCATGACAGCCATCATCACCGCATCCGCACTCCTGCCCGCGCTGACCGGCGGCAACCCGCCCGTTCTGCTGGACGTGCGCTGGCAGCTGAGCCTGGCCGGGGCGGCGGGCGCGCCGCCCTTCGACGGGCGGGCCGAGTACGCGGCCGGACACCTCCCCGGCGCGGTCTTCGTCGACCTGGACCGGGAGCTGGCCGGCGTGCCGGGCGCTGGGGGCCGCCATCCGCTGCCCGACCTCGCGGAGTTCGGTGCCGCCATGCGCCGCGCGGGCGTGTCGGCCGGCCGGCCGGTCGTCGTGTACGACGGCGGGCAGGGCTGGGCGGCGGCGCGCGCGTGGTGGCTGCTGCGCTGGACGGGTCACCCGGACGTGCGGGTCCTCGACGGCGGGTTGCCGTCCTGGCGGGGTGAGCTGTCCACCGAGGTGCCCCTCCCGGCCGAGGGCGACTTCACGCCGGTGCCGGCGGCCGGGGGGATGCTGGACGCGGACGCGGCCGCCGCGCTGGCCCGCACGGGTGTGCTGCTGGACGCCCGCGCGGGGGAGCGGTACCGCGGTGAGGTGGAGCCGATCGACCGGGTCGGCGGGCACATCCCGGGCGCGGTGTCGGCGCCGACGACGGAGAACGTGGGCCCCGACGGCCGCTTCCTGCCCGCCGCGGAGCTGAGGGACCGCTTCAAGGCCCTGGGGGTGTCAAAGGACACCGAGGTGGGCGTGTACTGCGGTTCGGGCGTCTCCGGCGCCCATGAGGTGCTCGCGCTGGCGGTGGCGGGCATCCCGGCGGCCTTGTACGTCGGTTCCTGGTCGGAGTGGTCCTCGGACCCGTCGCGCCCGGTGGCGGTCGGCGCGGACCCGCGCTAGCGCCACCGGCGGGAAGCGCGGCGACGCCAGGGCAGCAGAAACGGCAATGAAAAAGGGGGCACGCGCGCGTGCCCCCTTTTTCATTGCCGTTTCTGCTGCCTACTCCTGCTTCTTGCGGCGGGTGCCGAACACGATCTCGTCCCAGCTCGGCACGGCGGCGCGGCGGCCGGGGCGGACGCCGTCGGCCTCGGCCTGGCGGTCGGTCGCGCCGACGAGCCGGTCACGGTGGCTGCCGACGGAGCGCGGCATGAGGACATCGGCGTAGGCGGAGCCGGCCGAGGCGGCGGGCGCCGGCGGTTCCTCGGCGGCGGGCTCGTCGTCGGGCTCCTCCGTGGCCTCCGACGGGCGCTCCGGGACGACCAGGTCGCCCCGGAAGCTCGGCACGGCCTCCAGCAGGCTGGTCAGCGAGTCGCGCTCGCCCGCGCTCTCCTCGGCCGGCTCCGACGGTTGCGCGGGCAGGCCGGGCCGCTCCCGGTCCACCCGTTCGAGCGCACGGTCCATCGAGCGTTCACGGGGCAGCCGGGCGATCCGCGGGACGAACGGGAAGCTCGGTTCGGGCGCGGCGAGGTCGTCGGACTCGCCGATCAGCGAGCGCGCCTCGTCGTCGACGGCCTGGACGAGCCGCCGGGGCGGGTCGTACGTCCAGCTCGCCGAGTGCGGTTCGCCCGCGACCCGGTAGACGAGGAGCACCTCCCAGGTGCCGTCGTCGCGGCGCCAGGAGTCCCACTGCACGGTGTCCTTCTCGGCGCCGCGCAGCAGCAGCCGCTCCTGAACGGCCTCGCCGAGCAGCGGGCCGGAGTTCTCGCCGGGGCGGCGGACCGGGGTCTTGCGGGCGCGCTCGGCCATGAAGGCGCGTTCGGCCAGCACGGGCCCCTCGAAGCGCCGCACCCGGTCGACGGGGATGCCGGCGAGCTGGGCGACCTCTTCCGCGGTGGCACCGGCTCGTATCCGGGCCTGGATGTCCCGCGGGCGCAGATGGCTCTCGACCTCGATCTCGATCTGGCCGAGGCGTGGCCGGTCGCCGCGTACGGCGGCGCGCAGCCGTTCGTCGATCGGAAGTGTGTACTCCGTGGAGTCGGCAGCCTTCAGCACCAGCCGTGTGCCGTCATTCGAGACGGCCACGACACGCAGTTCGGGCATGGGGACCTCCCGGGTGGTGCCTGCCGACGTCACGTGCGTCGCTGCTTCCGCTAGTCGAGTGTGGCCTGCCCGGGTGCAGCCTGCCACAACCTTGCCGAGTTGCCCGGCGTGTCGGGCGCGGGCCCGGGACCGCCGTTATGGCACGGTTACCTGTTCGCCACGCTAAGTGACCAACTCCGTCACCCTGTGCAACTAATCCCCTCCCGGTGATCCAGCGGGGCCGCGGACACCCTGGTGGGAGACCGGACCCAGGGCTCGCAACAGTACTCCATTCGGGCCACGTGCGTGGATTGGCGCGCTGGCCAACTTCTCGCAAGGGGTGCGACTTGGCCGTTCGCAACCGGTTTTGTCGATCATGACGTGGTGAACTTCACGCAATCGCCAGAAACGGAACTAATGGTTTCGTCCGTACGTCCCCTTCTCGTGCAGTCGGTCGGTCAATGTCGATCAAGTACGGGAAAGGCAGGCAAGTTCCGGGTATGCGTGAGACACCCGATACGGGGCGGAAGCGGATCGATCTGAACGTCCACCAGGTGGCGGGCAGTGCCCTGGCGGCGGTCGTGGCGGCCAAACTGGCTTCGTATTTCGGGGTGTACGGCACGATCCTCGGCGCCGGCGTGGTCAGCGTCCTCGCCACCTGCGGCGGCTCGGTCTTCCAGCACTTCTTCAAGCGGACCGGGGAGCAGCTGAGGGAGAAGACGGTGGTGGCGGTCCGGCCGCGGGAGCGGACGGCGTCGGCGCCGACGCCGGGGGAGTTCACCGAGGGCACCGTCTATCGTGCGCGGATCAAGAGCTGGCGCCGCCCGCTGGTCGCCGCCGCCCTGGTCTTCGGGGTCACCATGGCCGGTATCACGGCGTACGAACTGATCTCCGGCAACAGCTTCAGCGGCGGCAAGGGCACGACCGTGAGCGACGCCGTCACCGGCCGGAACTCCTCCGGCGCCCGGTCCGACGACACGCCCGCCCCGTCGGACACGCCGTCCCCGCGGCACACCCCGGCCGGCGGCGGGGACACGGACCACAGCACGTCCCCGACGCCCGGCGGCTCGCCGAGCGGTGCGCCGGGCGGCGGGTCCGCCGGGACCCCGAGCGGTACCCCGGCCACGCCGGCCACCCCGTCCGTTCCGGTCGGCTCCGCCACGCCGAGCCCCACGCCCAGCGCGCCCGGGCCGTCCGCCACGGCGCCTACGCCCCCAGGACCCTCCGCAGATAGTCGTTCCGGAACACCCGATCCGGGTCGAGACGGTCCCGCAACGCCGTGAACTCGCCGAAGCGCGGGTACACCCGGGAGAAGTACTCGGCGTCCCGCGTGTGCACCTTGCCCCAGTGCGGACGCCCCTCGTGCGCGGTGAAGATCCGCTCGGCGGCCGTGAAGTACGCCTGGTACGGCGTGCCCCGGAACATGTGCACGGCGATGTAGGCGCTGTCCCGGCCGGAGGCGGATGACAGGGTGATGTCGTCGGCCGGGGCGGTGCGCACCTCCACCGGGAAGCTGATCCGCAGCCCCGAGCGGTCGATCGCGGCCCGCAGCTCGCGCAGGGTCTCCACCAGGGCGGCGCGCGGGACGGCGTACTCCATCTCCACGAAGCGCACCCGGCGCGGCGAGGTGAAGACCTTGTAGGGGATGTCGGTGTACGTCCGCGCGGACAGGGCCCGGCTGGAGATCCGGGCGATGGCCGGGATGGTGGCCGGCGCGGCCCGGCCGGCCCACTGGGCCACCTGGAACACCCCGTTGGACAGGAACTCGTCCTCGAACCAGGCGGCCGGCTGCCGCACCGGCCGCTCGGGGCCGGCGCTGCGGTTGTTGCGCTTGGTGGTGGTGTTCCCGGTGTGCGGGAACCAGTAGAACTCGAAGTGCTCGTTCTCCGCCCATAGTTGGTCGAACTCCGACAGAACCCGCTCCAGCGGCATCGGTTCCTCCCGCGCGGTGAGCAGGAAGAGGGGCTCGACGGCGAAGGTGATCGCCGTGACGACGCCCAGGGCGCCGAGGCCGATCCGGGCGGCGGCGAAGACCTCGGGGTTCTCCTTCTCGGAGCAGGTGAGCACCGAACCGTCGGCCGTGACGAGTTCGAGCCCCTTGATCTGGGCGGCGATGGAGCCGGAGGTGCGGCCCGTGCCGTGGGTGCCGGTGCTGGTGGCCCCGGAGACGGTCTGCTCCATGATGTCGCCCATATTGGTGAGCGACAGACCCTCGCGCGCGAGGGCGACGTTGAGCCTCTTGAGCGGGGTGCCCGCCTCCACCGTGACCGTCATGGACCGCCGGTCGATGTCGCGGATGCCGGTCAACAGGTGAGGGCGTATCAAGACGCCGTCGGTGGCGGCGATCGAGGTGAAGGAGTGCCCGGTGCCGACCGCCTTCACCGGCAGGCCGTCCTCCCGGGCCCGGCGCACCGCCGCGGCCACCTCCTCCACCGAGGCCGGCGCGACCTGCCGGGCGGGCCGCGCGGAGATGTTGCCGCCCCAGTTACGCCAGGTTCCGTACGTCCCGCTCGCTGTGCTGCTCAACGGTGCCTCCCCGCCCCGCCGCCGGCCTGCGCAGCCGGCGGTACCCGAGGAAACCGACCAGGACCGCGACGGCCCCGGACACGGCCGGAACCCCGTACCCGGCCCGTGCCCCGGCCGCGTCGATCACCCAGCCGGCCGCGGAGGAGCCGAGCGCGACACCGACCGCCAGGCCGGTGCTCACCCAGGTCATGCCCTCGGTGAGGCGCGCGCGAGGTACGTGCTCTTCGATGAGGGACATCGTCGTGATCATCGTCGGTGCGATGGACAGCCCCGCAACGAACAGCGCCACGGCCAGAAGCGGCAGGTTTCCGACCAGTAGGAGGGGGATCATACTCACGGCCATCGCCGCCACGCCCAGCAGCCAGCGACGTTCCGGCGCCCCGCCGAAGCGCAGCAGCCCGAAGACCGCGCCGGCCACACAGGAACCGGCCGCGTACAGCGCGAGGACGACGCTCGCGGCGCCCTTGTGGCCGCGTTCGTCGGCGAAGGCGACGGTGACCACGTCCACGGCGCCGAAGATCGATCCGGTCGCCACGAAGGTGGCCACCAGCACCCGCAGCCCCACCGAGCGCAGGGCGCTGCCGCCGCCGTGCCGCTCGCCCGGGTGCGGCGCCGGTTCGGTGGCCTGCTGGGCGGTCAGCCAGAAGACGCCGGCCGCGAGGAAACAGGCCGCCAGCAGCGGGCCCGCCTCCGGGAACCAGGCCGTGGACAGGCCGATGGAGATGATCGGCCCGAAGATGAAGCAGACCTCGTCCACCACCGACTCGAACGAGTAGGCGGTGTGCAGCTGGGGCGTGCCCCGGTACAGCGCGGCCCAGCGGGCCCGGATCATCGCGCCCAGGCTCGGCACCGAGCCGGTCCCGGCGGCACAGACGAACAGCACCCAGTCCGGCCACTGGAACCGGGCCGCGAGCAGCAGCCCGGCCGCCGCGGTCAGGGCCACCAGGGTCGCCGGGCGCAGCACCCGGCGCTGTCCGTGGCGGTCCACCAGCCGGGAGACGCGCGGCCCGATGGCGGCGGCGGACAGCGCGAGGGTGGCCGACAGGGCGCCCGCCAGGCCGTACCGGCCGGTGACCTGGGAGACCATCGTGACCACGCCGATGCCCATCATCGACAGCGGCATCCGGCCGAGGAATCCGGCGGCGGAGAAGGCCTTGGTGCCGGGCGCGGCGAACAAGGCTCTGTAGGGGCTGGGCACGGGGTCTCCGGGAGCGGTTCGGTAAGGCGCGAATGTAGCCGATACAGCTTACAAATAAGGGCACCCTAACTGAAGCCGTGGCGGCGGTCCGGAATGCGCCAATATGGAGTGCGCGGATAAATTGCCGATAACGTCCCGAACCCGACTCGGCGCACCGCTGTTTCCCCGCTGTCAGTGCCGGGTGGCAGGATCGGCACCATGCCAGACGCGCTCGATGCCACCCCGTACGACGCCCTGCTCCTGCTCTCCTTCGGCGGCCCCGAAGGCCCGGACGACGTGGTCCCCTTCCTGGAGAACGTCACGCGCGGGCGCGGCATCCCCAAGGAACGCCTCAAGGAAGTGGGGCAGCACTACTTCCTCTTCGGCGGGGTCAGCCCCATCAACGACCAGAACCGCGCCCTGCTCCAGGCCCTGCGCGAGGACTTCGCCGAACACGGCCTGAACCTGCCCGTCTACTGGGGCAACCGCAACTGGGCGCCGTATCTGACCGACACCCTGCGGGAGATGACCGCCGCCGGCCACCGCCGCGTCCTGGTCCTGGCCACCAGCGCGTACGCCTCCTACTCGGGCTGCCGCCAGTACCGGGAGAACCTCGCCGACGCGCTGGCCACCCTTCGGGCCGAGGGCCTTGAACCGCCGGCCGTGGACAAGCTCCGGCACTACTTCAACCACCCCGGCTTCGTCGAGCCCATGATCGACGGTGTGCTGCGCGCCCTGGCCGATCTGCCGGAGGACGTCCGCACCGGGGCCCACATCGCCTTCACCACCCACTCCATCCCGACCGCCGCCGCCGACACCTCCGGCCCCGTCGAGTCCCACGGCGACGGCGGCGCCTACGTGGCCCAGCACCTGGACGTGGCCCGGCTGATCGCCGACGCCGTCCGTGAGCGCACCGGCGTCGACCACCCCTGGCAGCTCGTCTACCAGTCCCGTTCCGGCGCCCCGCACATCCCGTGGCTGGAGCCCGACATCTGCGACCACCTTGAGGAGCGGCACGCGGCCGGCGTCCCGGCCGTGGTCATGGCCCCCATCGGCTTCGTCTCCGACCACATGGAGGTCCTGTACGACCTCGACACCGAGGCGAAGGCCAAGGCCGAGGAGCTGGGCCTGCCGGTGCGCCGCTCGGCGACCGTGGGCGCCGACCCGCGGTTCGCCGCCGCCGTCCGCGAACTGATCCTGGAGCGGGCCGCCGCGGAGCGCGGCCGGGAGGTCACCCCCTGCGCGCTGGGTGCCCTCGGCCCCAGCCACAACGTCTGCCCCGTCGGCTGCTGCCCGGCCCGTGCCCCCCGCCCCGCCGCCGCGGGCGCCGACAGCCCCTTCGCGTGAGGAGAGCCGTGACCGACCCCCTGCACCGGGACCTGCTCGCCCTCGCCCGCGAGGCCGCCCGCCGGGCCGGCGAGCTGCTGCGCGACGGCCGCCCCAGCGACCTGGCCGTGGCGAAGACGAAGTCCAGCCCCGTGGACGTCGTCACCGAGATGGACATCGCCGCCGAGAAACTGATCACCGATCTGATCTCCGCCCGGCGCCCCGACGACGGCTTCCTCGGCGAGGAGGGCGCCTCGGCCGAGGGCACGAGCGGCGTCCGCTGGGTCGTCGACCCGCTGGACGGCACGGTGAACTACCTGTACGGGCTGCCGACCTGGGCGGTGTCCATCGCCGCCGAGCAGGACGGCGAGACCGTCGTCGGGGTCGTCGCGGCGCCGATGCGCGGCGAGACGTACCACGCGGTGCGCGGCGGTGGCGCGTGGGCCACGGGCGCGTGGGAGGGCGAGCGGGCGCTCGCCTGCCGGCCCGCGCCCCCGCTGGACGAGGCGCTGGTCTCCACCGGTTTCAACTACGTCGCCGAGGTCCGCGCCCACCAGGCCGAGCTGGCCGCCCGGCTGATCCCGCTGGTGCGGGACATCCGGCGCGGCGGCTCGGCGGCGGTCGACCTGTGCGACGTGGCCTGCGGCCGGCTCGACGGGTACTACGAGCGGGGTCTGCACCCGTGGGACTTCGCGGCCGGGGACCTCATCGCCCGGGAGGCCGGCGCGCTGACCGGCGGACGGCCCGGAGAGCGCCCTTCGCGGGAACTGACGGTGGCGGGCACGCCGGGGGTCTTCGAGCCGCTCCAGCGGCTGCTGGAGGACTTCGGGGCCTGGCACGACTGACCGGGCCGGGGCCCGGCACGGCCGACGGGCGCACACGAAGGGACCCCGGCGCTGGATCCGCCGGGGTCCCTCGTCGTGCTCGGGCCGATCAGACGCGTGACGCGCCGACCTCCACACCGTGTTCGGCGGCGAGGCGTCGCAGGTCGTCGAGTTCCGCCTGCTCCACTTCGACGAGGAAGTCGTCGCCTTCGTCACGAGCCCGCGAAAGGTCGTACTCGGTCGCCCTTATGCGCTGCAGAAGTCCTGAGGTGAAAGCGTCCATGCTGCGCCCCCTCGTCCTGGGTCGTGGGTCGGTGGCACGGGGGTGTGCCGTATGGAAGGGGCGATCACGTCTCTCGCGGGTGCCCAGCGCTGCCCGGCCGGGCGGCGACGGTGCCGGACACCCACGCCCGCTCGGCGCGGAAGGCGGAGTGCCGCATGGTGTTGCGGCACATGCAGAGCGTGATCGCGGGGTGTAAAGCCGTCCTCCCCCCGCACCCCTCCGGGGAAACCTAACCGCAGGAGAAAATCTCGTATTCCCGCCCCGCAACCTCCGTCCCTGCGGTCCCGGGGGCCGCCTTACAGCCGACTTATGGCCGAAAAGGGCAGGATGGGGGTCACACCCCAACGCAGACCCCTGCCCGCACGCGCCCTGGCGCGCCACGCGGGTGGACACAGGAAGGACAAGCGACGTGCGCGTACTCGTCGTCGAGGACGAGCAGCTGCTCGCCGATGCGGTGGCCACCGGACTGCGCCGGGAGGCCATGGCCGTCGACGTCGTGTACGACGGTGCGGCCGCCCTGGAGCGCATCGGCGTCAACGACTACGACGTGGTCGTCCTCGACCGCGACCTCCCGCTGGTGCACGGCGACGACGTCTGCCGCAGGATCGTGGAGCTGGGCATGCCCACGCGCGTGCTGATGCTTACCGCCTCCGGCGACGTCAGCGACCGTGTCGAGGGCCTGGAGATCGGCGCCGACGACTATCTGCCCAAGCCGTTCGCGTTCAGTGAGCTGATCGCGCGCGTGCGGGCCCTCGGCCGCCGTACCAGCATGCCCCTGCCGCCGGTCCTGGAGCGCGCCGGCATCAAGCTCGACCCCAACCGCCGCGAGGTCTTCCGCGACGGCAAGGAGGTCCAGCTCGCGCCCAAGGAGTTCGCGGTGCTGGAGGTGCTGATGCGCAGCGAGGGCGCCGTCGTCTCGGCGGAGCAACTGCTGGAGAAGGCCTGGGACGAGAACACCGACCCGTTCACCAACGTGGTGCGGGTGACGGTGATGACCCTGCGCCGCAAGCTGGGCGAGCCGCCGGTCATCGTCACCGTCCCCGGCTCCGGCTACCGGATCTGATCCCGGTGGCCGCGACACCCGCGCCGCCCCAGGCGCCGCCGAAGCCCACCTGGGACCCCAGGCCGCAACCTCCCTTCCCGTGGCTGCGTCCGACCATCCGCATACGGCTGACGCTGCTGTACGGCGGCATGTTCCTGATCGCCGGCATCCTGCTGCTGTCGATCATCTATCTGCTGGCCGCGCAGGCGATCAGCACCGGCAACCAGCCGCTGTTCAAGATCGTGAGCGGTACGTCGATCCGGGTCACCAGCGACAACTGTCCCGCGATCACCGCGATCAACACCGCCAGCCTGCCGCTGTCGGACTTCAACGAGGCGATCGCCCACTGCGTCGACCAGCAGCGCCAGGCGGCCCTGGACAACCTGCTCAGCCGCTCCCTGCTGGCCCTGCTGGGGCTGGCCGTGATCGCGTTCGCGTTCGGGTACGCGATGGCCGGCCGCGTGCTGTCCCCGCTCGGCCGGATCACCCGCACCGCCCGCCAGGTGGCCGGCTCGGACCTGTCCCGCCGCATCGAGCTGGACGGCCCCGACGACGAGCTGAAGGAGTTGGCGGACACCTTCGACGACATGCTGGAGCGGCTCCAGCGGGCCTTCACGGCGCAGCAGCGCTTCGTCGGGAACGCCTCGCACGAGCTGCGCACCCCGCTTGCGATCAACCGCACGCTCCTCGAAGTGCACCTGTCGGACCCGAACGCGCCGGTGGAGCTCCAGCAGCTCGGCAAGACGCTGCTGGCCACCAACGAGCGCAGCGAACAGCTGGTCGAGGGGCTGCTGCTGCTGGCCCGCAGTGACAACCAGATCGTGGAGCGCAAACCGGTCGACCTGGCCGAGGTCGCCACGCAGGCCATCGACCAGGTGCACGGCGAGGCGGAGGCCAAGGGCGTCCTCATCCGCGGCGAACGCAAACCGGCCGTGGTCCAGGGCAACGGCGTACTGCTGGAGCGGATCGCGCTGAACCTGGTGCAGAACGCGGTGCGGTACAACGTGTCCGACAAGGGCTGGGTCGAGGTGACCACCGAGGCCGAGCACGGGCAGGCGGTGCTGACGGTCACCAACACCGGGCCGATGGTGCCGGCGTACGAGATCGACAACCTCTTCGAGCCCTTCCGCCGGCTGCGCACCGAGCGCACGGGCAGCGACAAGGGAGTGGGGCTCGGTCTGTCCATCGTCCGGTCCGTGGCCCGGGCGCACGGCGGCCACATCCATGCCCGTCCCCGGGAGGGCGGCGGCCTGGAGATGCGCGTCACTCTGCCCATGTGAGACGGACGGACACACGCGGGTCGTGTTCGCTCTACGCGGAATTTTTCGGCGGCCGAACGGACGCTCGCCTGTGTGATCAGTCACATGTGCGGATTTCCGGCCATGCACGCAGAGTGATCATGGCTGCGACTGGAAAGCCGGGAATGTCCTGGTTTTCAGGGGCGTTGATCACGGGAAGTACACGGAGGGGCGCCTTTGAGGTGCGGCATCGGGACCGTGTACGGTCCTCACCGCCATCCAAGCCGATCACTCCTGAGGGGTCGGATTGGGTGTCGATTGAGTAACAGACCTTGATGTGAGGCAAAATCTCCGCTTCAGGTCGGGCACAAGTCCGGCCTCTCACGCGTTACGTGCGCTGGAGAACACCGCAGACACCCAGAGGGGGAGAGCGATATGGCAACCGATTACGACACTCCACGCAAGACCGACGACGACGTCGACTCGGACAGCCTTGAAGAGCTGAAGGCCCGGAGGAACGACAAGTCCACCTCGGCGGTGGACGTCGACGAGTTCGAGGCCGCAGAGGGCCTGGAACTGCCCGGCGCCGACCTCTCGAACGAGGAACTGGCCGTCCGGGTCCTGCCCAAGCAGCAGGACGAGTTCACCTGCATGAGCTGCTTCCTGGTGCACCACCGCAGCCAGCTGGCCCGGGAGAAGAACGGTCAGCCGATCTGCCGCGACTGCGACTGAGGACGGGTCGGCCATGTCTGGCTCGACCCCTCCCCGGAAGCGCCGCTTCCCCCTGGGGAAAGCGGACCAAGGGCCGCACGGCGGCCCGCACGGCGCGCGTGACGACGAGCGGGGCTCACCCGGCGCGGGAGCCTCGCTCGGACCGGCGGCGGACCGGGACGGCCTCCCGGCGCCGGACCGGCACCCCGCACCCGTCGCCCGGAGCCGGGCGCGGGTGATCCGCGACAAGGCCCGGGATCTGGCCCGGGAAGGCGCCCACAGGGGCGGCAGCCGGGCCCGTGCGGGCCTGGCGTACCTCGCGGACCGCGTCATCGACATCGCCCCGCGTATCCCCGTACGCGACCTCGCGACCCTGCGCCGCCAGTTTCCCGGCCTGGGACCCGAGGAACTGGCCGACAAGCTGGTGGCGGGCGCGGCGGCCGGCACCTCTACGGTCGGCGCCGGAATCGGGGCGGCGGCGATGCTGCCGGTACCCCCGGCCATGCCCACCGAACTCGCCGCGGAGATCACCGGGGTCGCCGCGATCGAGCTGAAGCTGATCGCCGAACTGCACGAGGTCTACGGCGTCCGCCCGCCCGGCGACCTCAAGGCGCGTACCGCCGCGTATCTGTCCTCCTGGTCGGGGGAGCGCGGCATCGACGTGACGAAGCCGTCGACGTACGACACGGCCCTCGGTGGCCGGATGAAGCGCGAACTGCGCCAGCGGATCATGAAGCGGATGGTCCGCAACCTGCCCAACCTGACGCCGTTCCTGGTCGGGGCCGCGGTCGGGGCGGTCATGAACCGCCGGGAGACCAGAAAGCTCGCCGCCCGCATCCGGGCCGATCTGCGCAGGACCCGGGTGTCCTGGGACGAGCTGCCGGAGCTGCCGCCGCTGGAGAAACCGGCGAGACCGCTGGAGCTGCCCGAGCGCCCCGAGGAGCCTTAGCCGGGACTTCGACAGCCGGGACCTCTGCGGCCGGGACTTCCACAGCCGGTGCTTGCGGTCGGTGCTTCTACGCGTTCGCCTTGCGCGCCGCGTCGATCGCCGCGGCGAGCTTCCGCGGCTCCCGCGTCGACAGGTACAGGTACGGCGTCGGGTCCTGGGGGTCGGTGACCTCCACGCGCAGCGCCGTCGGGATGTAGGCGCGCAGCAGCAAGAAGGCGCGGGTGTCGGCCTTGTACGTCCGCCAGGCGCGGGCCTCCTCGGCGTCCAGGATCTCCGTCGCGCCCAGCGCCGACACCGGAAGCTTCGCCTCGCCCGCGATCAGCGAGTCCCCCACGACCCGGATGCGCGGGGAGCCGTAGGCGCTCGCCACCACGGCCGCCGCGGCGGTGCCGCCGACCAGGCCGCCGAGCAGCGGAAGGGTGCCGAACGGCAGCAGGATCAGGGCGAGCGAGACGCCCACCAGGACGCTGATCACCCACCACGAGCGGGGAGCCGTGAGACGTTCTTCGTAGGGGGTGGCGGAGAGCTGCATGAAACTAGCTTGGCATGGGATCCGTAGAGGACGGATGCGCGGGTAAGGTCTGCGGCTGTGAGTGGTAGTTCCGCAGCTCTTCAGCCTCCCGCCGACGCGGGCAAGCCCATACGGCACCCCGACGCGCCCGCGCCCGGGGAACTCCTCGGCGCCCATTACGCACACTGTTTCGGCTGCGGCCCCGGCCAGCCGCACGGACTCCACCTGGAGGCCCGGGCCGGCGAGGGCGTCTCGCTGACCGCCGAGTTCACCGTGCGGCCCGCCCACCAGGGCGCCCCGGGGCTCGCGCACGGCGGAGTGCTCGCCGCGGCCCTGGACGAGACCCTCGGCTCGCTGAACTGGCTGCTGCGCACGATCGCCGTGACCGGACGGCTGGAGACGGACTTCGTCCGGCCCGTGCCCGTCGGCGCCACGCTGTTCCTGGAGGCCGAGGTCACCGCCGTCGCGGGCCGCAAGATCTACTCCACCGCCACCGGACGCCTCGGCGGCCCCGACGGTCCGGTCGCCGTCCGCGCCGACGCCCTCTTCATCGAGGTCAAGGTGGACCACTTCACCGACCACGGCCGCCGGGAGGAGATCCAGGCCGCCATGAACGACCCGGACCAGATCCGGCGTGCCCGCGCCTTCGAGGTGAACCCGTGAACCGTAGCCCTCTCGACGTACTGATCCGCCGGGTGGACCCCGACGTCCCGCTTCCGGCGTACGAACACCCGGGTGACGCCGGAGCCGATCTGCGGACCACCGAGCCCTGCGAGCTGGCGCCCGGTGAGCGCGCCGTGCTGCCCACGGGAGTGTCGATCGCCCTCCCGGAGGGGTACGCGGCGTTCGTGCACCCGCGGTCCGGCCTCGCCGCCCGCTGCGGTGTCGCCCTGGTGAATGCCCCGGGGACGGTTGATGCCGGGTACCGTGGGGAGATCAAGGTGATCGTGGTGAATCTCGACCCGCGCCAGAGCGTGCGGTTCGAGCGCTTCGACCGGATTGCCCAACTGGTCGTCCAGCAAGTCGAGAGGGTCCGCTTCCAGGAGGTCGCGGAACTTCCCGGCTCGGCGCGGGCCGAGGGGGGCTTCGGGTCCACCGGCGGCCATGCCGCGGTGGGCGGGGACAGCGGCACAAGCGGTCAGGCCGCCGTAGGCGGTCCGACGGGTGGGAATCGATACGCTTCGGTCGTATCCGACCGGGAAGGACAGTGACGTGTTCGGACGTCGCAAGAAGAAGGGTGCCGCCGAGGACGCGGCCGGCGAGGCCGAGCAGGTCGTCGACAGCGTCGACACCGAGGCGGACGAGGAGGAGGCCGGGCGCGGGCGCGTCCGGCTGGAGCCCGGGCCCCGGCCCGACGGGCCGTGGGACAGCAGCGAGGTGCGCGACCCGGCCGAGGGCCGCGTGGACCTCGGCGGGCTGTTCGTGCCGGGCGTCGACGGCATGGAGCTGCGGGTCGAGGTCGCCGGGGACGCCATCGTCGCCGCCACCGTCGTGCTGCGCGACAGCGCCATCCAGCTCCAGGCGTTCGCCGCGCCCAAGCGCGAGGGCATCTGGGGCGAGGTACGCGAGGAGATCGCCTCCGGCATCACCCAGCAGGGTGGCATCGTCGACGAGGTCGAGGGCCCGCTCGGCTGGGAGCTGCGCGCCCGGGTACCGGTGCAGCTGCCCGATGGCACCGGCGGCTTCCAGGTCGTCCGGTTCGTCGGCGTGGACGGCCCGCGCTGGTTCCTGCGCGGTGTGATCTCCGGGCAGGGCGCGGTGCAGCCGGAGGCCGCCGGGCTGCTGGAGCAGATCTTCCGCGACACGGTCGTGGTCCGCGGCGAGGGCCCGATGGCTCCGCGCGACCCGATCGTCCTCAAGCTGCCGAACGACGCGCAGATGGTGCCCGAGGGGGTCCAGCAGGAGGAGGGCTCGCGTTTCTCCGGCGGGATGGGGCAGTTGCAGCGGGGGCCGGAGATCACCGAGGTCCGCTGACGGCTTCAGCGGAGATACACGGGCCGTGCCCCTCAGGGGCGCGGCCCGCTTTTTGCGGGGGCGCGCCGTCGGGGGGTGCCTGTCCGTTGCCGGGTGCGGGGCCGTCGTGTCTGCTCGCGCAGTTGCCCGCGCCCCGTGGGGGCGCTTGTCGTCAGGGTTGCGTCAAAGTTGGCCCTTGTTCGTCCTTCCGGTCCTGATCGGCGGGGCGGGCGGCCGTAAGGTCGACGCTGCTCGGACCTCAGGCACGGAAAGACAATGTAGGCATGGCACGCGGCACGCTTCGGATCTACCTCGGTGCGGCACCGGGCGTGGGCAAGACCTACGCCATGCTCGCCGAGGGACACCGCCGTACCGAGCGGGGCACGGACTGCGTGGTCGCGTTCGTGGAACACCACGGCAGACCGCGCACCGAGGTGCTGCTGCACGGCCTGGAGCAGGTGCCGCGCAGGGCGCTGGAGTACCGGGGCGGCGTCTTCGAGGAGATGGACGTGGACGCGGTGCTGCGCCGGGCCCCCGCCGTCGCCCTCGTGGACGAGCTGGCCCATACCAACGTCCCGGGCTCGCGCAACGCCAAGCGCTGGCAGGACGTGGAGGAGTTGCTGGCCGCCGGCATCGACGTCGTCTCCACCGTCAACATCCAGCACCTGGAATCACTCGGCGACATCGTGGAGTCGATCACCGGGGTGCGCCAGCGCGAGACCGTCCCCGACGAGGTCGTACGCCGGGCCGACCAGATCGAGCTGGTCGACATGTCCCCGCAGGCGCTGCGCCGCCGCATGGCGCACGGCAACATCTATGCGCCGGACAAGGTCGACGCGGCCCTGTCCAACTACTTCCGGCCGGGCAATCTGACCGCGCTGCGCGAGCTGGCGCTGCTGTGGGTGGCCGACCGGGTCGACGAGTACCTGACCCAGTACCGCAGCGCGCACCGGGTCTCGGCGATATGGGGCTCCCGGGAACGGATCGTGGTGGGCCTGACCGGCGGCCCCGAGGGGCGCACCCTCATCCGCCGGGCCGCCCGGCTCGCCGAGAAGGGCGCCGGCGGCGAGGTCATGGCCGTCTACATCGCCCGCAGCGACGGGCTGACCTCGGCCTCCCCCAAGGAGCTGGCCGTCCAGCGGACCCTGGTGGAGGACCTCGGCGGAACGTTCCACCACGTGGTCGGCGACGACATCCCGGCCGCCCTGCTCGACTTCGCGCGCGGGGTGAACGCCACCCAGATCGTGCTGGGCTCCTCGCGCCGCAAGACCTGGCAGTACGTCTTCGGGCCCGGCGTCGGCGCCACGGTCGCCCGGGAGTCCGGCCCCGACCTGGACGTGCACATCGTGACCCACGAGGAGGTCGCCAAGGGCCGGGGACTGCCCGTGGCCCGCGGCGGCCGGCTCGGGCGGGCGCGGATCCTGTGGGGCTGGGCCGTCGGTCTGGCCGGCCCCGTCGTCCTCGCGCTCGGCCTGAACACCGCCGGCCTCGGCCTCGCCAACGACATGCTGCTGTTCCTGGCCGTCACCGTCGCCGCCGCCCTGCTCGGCGGCCTGCTGCCCGCGCTGGCCTCGGCGGCCTTCGGCTCGCTGCTGCTGAACTACTTCTACACCCCGCCGCTGCACCGGCTCACCATCGCCGACCCCAAGAACATCGTCGCCATCGCGATCTTCTTCGGAGTCGGCATGTCCGTCGCCTCGGTGGTGGACCTCGCCGCCCGGCGTACCGACCAGGCGGCCCGGCTGCGCGCCGAGTCGGAGATCCTCTCCTTCCTCGCCGGCAACGTGCTGCGCGGCGAGACCAGCCTGGAGGAGTTGCTGGAACGGGTCCGCGAGACCTTCGCCATGGAGTCCGCCGCCCTGCTGGAGCGGGAGAGCGACGTGGCGCCCTGGACCTGCGCCGGCCGGGCCGGCTCGGGGCCGCCGCTGGAGCGCCCCGAGGACGCCGACGTGGACATGCCCGTCGGCGACCACATGGCGCTCGCGCTCACCGGCCGGGTGCTGCCCGCCGCGGACCGCCGGGTGCTGGCCGCCTTCGCCGCCCAGGCCGCCGTGGTGCTGGAGCGCCGACGCCTCCAGGAGGAGGCCGACCAGGCCCGTGCGCTCGCCGAGGGCAACCGCATCCGCACCGCCCTGCTGGCCGCCGTCAGCCACGATCTGCGCACCCCGCTGGCCGGCATCAAGGCCGCCGTGACCTCCCTGCGCTCCGACGACGTGGCCTGGTCCGAGGAGGACCAGGCCGAGCTGCTGGAGGGCATCGAGGAGGGCGCCGACCGGCTCGACCACCTCGTGGGCAACCTCCTCGACATGTCCCGCCTCCAGACCGGTACGGTGACGCCGCTGATCCGCGAGATCGACGTGGACGAGGTCGTACCGATGGCGCTGGGCGGCGTACCCGAGGACAGCGTCGACCTGGACGTGCCCGAGACGCTGCCGATGGTCGCCGTGGATCCCGGGCTGCTGGAGCGGTCGGTGGCCAACCTGGTGGAGAACGCCGTCAAGTACAGTCCATCCGGGCGGCGCGTCCTGGTGGCCGCGAGCGCCATCGCCGACCGGGTCGAGGTGCGCGTGGTGGACCGCGGGCCGGGCGTGCCGGACGAGGCCAAGGAGCGGATCTTCGAGCCCTTCCAGCGCTACGGCGACGCCCCGCGCGGCGCGGGCGTCGGACTCGGCCTCGCGGTCGCCCGGGGCTTCGCCGAGGCCATGGGCGGCACCCTCACCGCGGAGGACACACCGGGCGGCGGGCTCACCATGGTGCTGAGCCTGCGCGCGGCGGGACCGCGCCCCGAGCCGCTCCCCGCCGGGGAGTTTCGTACCGAACCGGAAAGGCACACCATATGACCCGGGTGCTCGTGGTCGACGACGAGCCGCAGATCGTGCGCGCCCTCGTGATCAACCTCAAGGCACGCGCGTACGAGGTGGACGCGGCCCCCGACGGCAGGACCGCCCTCGAACTCGCCGCCTCCCGCCACCCCGACGTGGTCGTCCTCGACCTGGGCCTGCCCGACATGGACGGCGTGGAGGTGATCCGGGGCCTGCGCGGCTGGACCCGGGTGCCGATCCTGGTGCTGTCCGCCCGGCACTCCTCCGACGAGAAGGTGGAGGCGCTGGACGCGGGCGCCGACGACTACGTGACCAAGCCGTTCGGCATGGACGAGCTGCTGGCCCGGCTGCGGGCCGCGGTGCGCCGCGCCGAGCCGGCCGGGCCGGGCGAGGACGACCTGACGACCGTGGAGACCGAGGGGTTCACCGTCGACCTCGCCGCGAAGAAGGTCCACCGCGACGGCAAGGACGTCCGGCTCACCCCGACCGAGTGGCACCTGCTGGAGGTGCTGGTGCGCAACACCGGCCGCCTCGTCGGCCAGAAGCAGCTGCTGCAGGAGGTGTGGGGGCCGTCGTACGGCACCGAGACCAACTACCTGCGGGTGTACATGGCCCAGCTGCGGCGCAAGCTGGAGGCCGACCCGTCGCATCCGAGGCACTTCATCACGGAGCCGGGGATGGGGTACCGCTTCGAGAAGTGAGCCGGCGGGCGCTCTCGGTGGCCTGTCGGCCCTGTCGGCGGCCCCGGTACGCTTCACATATGACTGCTGTTCCTCGTTCCGAAAAGCCGGCCGGCCGGTTCCGGCGCATGCTCGACCGGCTCTCCTCTTCGCAGGAGGACCTGGAGTCGGAGGAGCTGCGCGAAGACGCGGAGACGGCGGGCTGCATCAAGATAGGCGACTGCCACGACCGGCAGATCGTCACCGTAACTGGTACCTTGCGCACGGTCACCCTGCGCCCGCGCGCCGGAGTCCCGGCCCTGGAGGCCGAACTCTTCGACGGCTCCGCGGCCCTGGACGTCGTGTGGCTCGGCAGGCGCTCCA
Organism: Streptomyces nogalater; assembly: GCF_039532885.1. Taxonomy (NCBI): domain Bacteria; kingdom Bacillati; phylum Actinomycetota; class Actinomycetes; order Kitasatosporales; family Streptomycetaceae; genus Streptomyces; species Streptomyces nogalater. The sequence continues at coordinate 148,375 of NZ_BAAASM010000010.1, forward strand.
TCGTCGGGATCGAACCGGGGCGCAAGCTGATCGCATCGGGCCGGATCTCGATGAGCCGGGGCCGCCGGGTGCTGTTCAACCCCAAATACGAACTGCGACCCCTCGGACGGGAGTAGCCGGTGACGTCCCTCGACAAGCCGACCGAAGACACCGACCAGACTCACCCACAAGACGCCCGCGCGGTGACCGAGGCGGCGCTCTTCGAGGCCTTCGGCGGGGTCCGCGGCATGGTCGAGACGGTCGTGCCGGGCCTGCTCTTCGTCGCGATCTTCACGGTCAACAAGGACCTGCACCTGTCCGCGATCGCCGCGCTGGCGGTGTCCCTGGTGCTGGTCGTGGTCCGGCTGGCCATGCGGGACACGGTCAAGCACGCCTTCAGCGGTGTCTTCGGCGTGGCCTTCGGTGTCGTCTTCGCGATGTTCACCGGCAACGCCAAGGACTTCTACCTCCCCGGCATGCTCTACACACTGGGCCTGGCGCTGGCGTACATCGTCACCGCCCTCGCCGGGGTCCCCCTGATCGGCCTCATCCTGGGCCCGGTCTTCAAGGAGAACCTCTCCTGGCGCACGCGCAACCCGGGCCGCAAGAAGGCGTACACCAAGGCGAGCTGGGCCTGGGGCCTGATCCTGCTCGCCAAGTGCGCGATCCTCTTCCCGCTGTACTGGTGGGCCGACACCACCCAGCTCGGCTGGGTCCTGGTCGCCCTGAAGATCCCGCCGTTCCTGCTCGCGGTCTGGCTGACCTGGGTCTTCCTGGCGAAGGCGCCCGCGCCCATCGACGTGTTCGCCGAGATGGAGGCACAGGAGAAGGCCGAGAAGGCCGAGAAGGAGCGCAAGGCGGCCCTCGCCGCCGGGACCGCGGCGGCGGCCGAGACCGGCGAGCCCGGCGAGCCGGCCGCGGGACGGCACCGCCGGGAGGCGTGAACGGCCGTCGTACGGCGGCAAGCCGGGAGACGTGAGCGGGCCCTCGTACGGCGGGCGGCAAGCCGGGGGAGGCGTAAGCGGCCCTCCTCCGGCGAGCCGGGAGACGTGAGCGGGCCTCCTGCGGCGACAGCCGGCAGGCGTGAGCGGTCGGCCTACGGCGACGTGAGCTGCCGGCCTACGACGACGAAGGGCGCCCTTGTTCGGCAAGGGCGCCCTTCCGTGTGCCGGGGTCAGCTCTCGCGCCGCACCGACAGCAGTTCCTCCAGCTGCTCCTCCCGGGCCTGGGCGGCCACGAACAGCAGCTCGTCACCCGGCTCCAGGGAGTCCTCCTTGGAGGGGGTCAGCACCCGGGTGCCGCGGATGATCGTGACCAGGGAGGTGTCCTGCGGCCACTCCACGTCCCCCACCTGCGTGCCGGCCAGGGCCGACTCCTCGGGCAGGGTCAGCTCGACCAGGTTGGCGTCGCCGTGGCTGAAGCGCAGCAGCCGGACCAGGTCGCCGACGCTCACCGCCTCCTCGACCAGGGCGGACATCAGCCGCGGCGTGGAGACGGCCACGTCCACGCCCCACGCCTCGTTGAACAGCCACTCGTTCTTGGGGTTGTTCACCCGGGCGACGACGCGCGGGACGCCGTACTCGGTCTTCGCGAGCAGCGAGACGACCAGGTTCACCTTGTCGTCGCCGGTCGCGGCGATCACGACGTTGCAGCGCTGGAGCGCCGCCTCGTCCAGGGAGGTGATCTCGCAGGCGTCGGCGAGCAGCCACTCCGCCTGCGGGACGCGCTCGACCGAGATGGCGGTCGGCGCCTTGTCGATCAGCAGGACCTCGTGGCCGTTCTCCAGCAGCTCGCCCGCGATCGAGCGGCCGACCGCGCCGGCCCCGGCAATGGCGACCCTCATCAGTGACCGCCCTCCTCTTCCGGGCCACCGGCGAACGCCGCCTCGACCTTGTCCACGTCGTCCGTCCGCATCATCACGTGCACGAGGTCGCCCTCCTGCAGCACCGTCTGGGAGGTGGGCAGGACCGCCTCGCCCAGCCGGGTCAGGAACGCCACCCGGACGCCCGTCTCCTCCTGGAGCTTGCTGATCTTGTGACCGACCCACTTCGGGGAGGCGTGCACCTCGGCGAGCTGCACCCCGCCGGTGGGATCGCGCCACAGCGGCTCGGCGCCCGAGGGCAGCAGCCGGCGCAGCATCTGGTCGGCGGTCCAGCGGACCGTGGCCACGGTGGGGATGCCCAGCCGCTGGTAGACCTCGGCGCGCCGGGGGTCGTAGATGCGGGCCGCCACGTTCTCCACGCCGAACATCTCGCGGGCCACGCGCGCGGAGATGATGTTGGAGTTGTCACCGCTGGAGACCGCGGCGAAGGCGCCGGCCTCCTCGATGCCCGCCTCGCGCAGGGTGTCCTGGTCGAAGCCGACGCCGGTGACCCGGCGGCCCCCGAAGCCCGGGCCCAGCCGGCGGAAGGCGGTGGGGTCCTGGTCGATCACGGCGACCGTGTGGCCCTGTTGCTCCAGGGTCTGGGCAAGAGCGGAACCCACTCTTCCACAGCCCATGATGACGATGTGCACGACCGTCCTTCCGGTGTCCAAAAGTTACTGCTCAAGCATCAGGGTCTCAGACAGAGGCCCAAAGCTACACACGGGCGCCACGCGCTCCGTACCCCCTGCCCGGCGCGGCGCGAGCCGCCGACGAGTGGTACGGCGAGTGATCCTGAGCACGCCGCACGGGTCTGGATTCCGAGGCCGGGTGGGGCGGGTGGTGTCCCGATCGGCACCGCGGGCGCGCGCGGGCGCGCCCCGGGGCGCGACGACAGGCGGCGTTTGCCACCCGGGCACGGCGGGCACCCACCACCACGGATTCCGAAGTTCCGCGTGCCCCCGATTTCACTCGTGAGGCAGATACAGCACGCCGGGTGGGCGGGGGCCAGTTCGAAGGCTTACGATCCTCTCTCGTGTCCAAACTGACCGACGTGCCCAAACGGATCCTGATCGGGCGCGCACTGCGCAGTGACCGGCTGGGCGAAACCCTGCTGCCGAAGCGCATCGCACTCCCCGTCTTCGCCTCCGACCCGCTGTCCTCCGTCGCCTACGCGCCGGGGGAGGTCCTGCTGGTCCTGTCCATCGCGGGCGTGTCGGCGTACCACTTCAGCCCCTGGATCGCCGTCGCGGTCGTCGTGCTGATGTTCACCGTGGTCGCCTCCTACCGGCAGAACGTGCACGCCTACCCGAGCGGCGGCGGTGACTACGAGGTCGCCACCACCAACCTCGGCCCGCAGGCCGGCCTCACCGTGGCCAGCGCCCTGCTGGTGGACTACGTCCTGACCGTCGCCGTCTCCATCTCCTCCGGCATCGAGAACCTCGGCTCCGCGGTGCCCTTCGTGGTCGAGCACAAGGTGCTCTGCGCGGTCGCCGTGATCGTGCTGCTGACGCTGATGAACCTGCGCGGCGTGAAGGAGTCCGGCAAACTCTTCGCGATCCCGACGTACGTGTTCGTCGGCGGCGTCTTCATCATGATCCTCTGGGGCGCCTTCCGGGGCCTGGTCCTCGGCGACACCATGCGCGCCCCGACCGCCGACTACCACATCAAGGCCGAGCACCAGGGCCTCGCCGGCTTCGCGCTGATCTTCCTGCTGCTGCGCGCCTTCTCCTCCGGCTGTGCGGCCCTCACCGGCGTCGAGGCGATCTCCAACGGCGTCCCGGCCTTCCGCAAGCCCAAGTCGAAGAACGCGGCGACCACGCTCGCGATGATGGGCCTGCTCGCCGTCACCATGTTCTGCGGCATCATCGCCCTCGCGATGACCACGAAGGTCCGCATGGCCGAGACCCCGGCCACCGACCTGCTGCACCACGGCGTCCCGGTCGGCCCCGACTACGTCCAGAACCCGGTGATCTCGCAGGTCGCCGAGGCGGTCTTCGGCAAGGGCAGCCTCCTGTTCATCCTGCTCGCCGCCGCCACCGCGCTGGTACTGTTCCTGGCCGCCAACACGGCCTACAACGGCTTCCCGCTGCTCGGCTCGATCCTCGCCCAGGACCGCTACCTGCCGCGCCAGCTGCACACCCGCGGCGACCGGCTCGCCTTCTCCAACGGCATCGTGCTGCTCGCCGGCGCGGCCGTGCTGCTGGTGTTCATCTACGGCGCCGACTCCACGCGCCTGATCCAGCTGTACATCGTCGGCGTGTTCGTGTCCTTCACGCTCAGCCAGACCGGCATGGTCCGGCACTGGAACCGCCACCTCGCCGCCGAGAAGGACCCGGCCAAGCGCAGCCACATGATCCGCTCCCGCGCGATCAACGCGTTCGGCGCCTTCTTCACGGGCCTGGTACTGGTCGTCGTACTGGTCACCAAGTTCACGCACGGCGCCTGGGTGGCCCTGCTCGGCATGTGCATCTTCTACGCGACGATGACCGCGATCCGGAAGCACTACGACCGGGTCGCCGAGGAGATCGCCGCGCCCGAGGGCCCGAGCGACGACATGGTCCGCCCCTCCCGCGTCCACTCCGTCGTCCTCATCTCCAAGATCCACCGGCCCACCCTGCGTGCCCTGGCCTACGCCAAGCTGATGCGCTCGGACACCCTGGAGGCGCTGACCGTCAACGTCGACCCGGCCGAGACGAAGGCGCTGCGCGAGGAGTGGGAACGGCGGGGGATCGACGTACCGCTGAAGGTGCTGGACTCGCCGTACCGGGAGATCACCCGGCCGGTGATCGAGTACGTCAAGAGCCTGCGCAAGGAGTCCCCGCGCGACGCGATCTCCGTGATCATCCCCGAGTACGTGGTCGGGCACTGGTACGAGCACCTGCTGCACAACCAGAGCGCCCTGCGCCTGAAGGGCCGCCTGCTCTTCACGCCCGGTGTGATGGTCACCTCCGTCCCCTACCAGCTCGCCTCCTCCGAGGCCGCCCGGGCCCGCGCCCGCAAGCGGCAGGAGTGGAACGCACCGGGCGCGGTCCGGCGCGGCCCGGCCGTGGAGCGCCCCAAGGAACCGTCGGGCAAGGACTGAGGCGGGACGTCCGGCGGGGGCCCGGGGGAGACGTCCGGCAGGGACCGGAGGGGAGATGCCCGCAGGGACCGGAGGGAGACGGGGAGGACGTAGACTGGTGGGCTGTCGACCGGCCCACCGGCCCTCAGGCCCACGGCCACCGGCTGCCGGCCGCTCCCGTCTGTCGTCCCTTGTCCTCCCCGTACTCTCTTCGATCTGGAGTCATCCCACCATGCAGGCAGAACCGACCAAGTCTCCGGTGTCTCTGGTGGGTGAGGAGTACGAGGTCGAGATCGGCCCCGTCGCCCACGGCGGCCACTGCATCGCCCGTACCGCCGAGGGACAGGTGCTGTTCGTCCGGCACGCGCTGCCCGGTGAGCGGGTGGTGGCCCGGGTGACCGAGGGCGAGGAGGGCGCGCGTTTCCTGCGCGCCGACGCCGTACGGATCCTGAACCCGTCCAAGGACCGCATCGAGGCGCCCTGCCCCTTCGCCGGCCCCGGCCGCTGCGGCGGCTGCGACTGGCAGCACGCCAAGCCGGGCGCCCAGCGCCGGCTCAAGGCCGACGTGATCGCCGAACAGCTCCAGCGGCTGGCCGGCCTCACCCCCGAGGAGGCGGGCTGGGACGGCACGGTGGTCCCGGCCGAGGGCGACAAGCTGCCCGCCGGCGAGGTGCCGCAGTGGCGCACCCGGGTGCAGTACGCGGTCGACGCCTCGACGGGCAAGGCGGGCCTGCGCCGCCACCGCTCGCACGAGGTCGAGCCGATCGACCACTGCATGATCGCGGCGGCGGGCGTGAGCGAGCTGGGCATCGAGAAGCGGGACTGGACCGGCATGGAGTCGGTCGAGGCGATCGCGGCGACCGGCTCGCAGGACCGCCAGGTGGTCCTCACCCCGCGTCCCGGCGCCCGCCTGCCGCTGGTCGAGCTGGACCGGCCGGTGTCGGTCCTGCGGGTGGACGAGAAGTCCGGCGGTGTGCACCGCGTCCACGGCCGGCCCTTCGTCCGCGAGCGCGCGGACGGCCGTACGTACCGGGTGGGCGGCGGCGGTTTCTGGCAGGTCCACCCGAAGGCGGCGGACACGCTGGTCACGGCGGTGATGCAGGGCCTGCTGCCGCGCAAGGGCGAGATGGCCCTGGACCTCTACTGCGGCGTGGGCCTGTTCGCCGGCGCCCTCGCCGACCGCCTCGGCGAGCAGGGCGCGGTGCTCGGCATCGAGTCGGGCAAGCGGGCGGTGGAGGACGCGCGGCACAACCTGGCCGACTTCCCGCGGGTACGCATCGAGCAGGGCAAGGTCGAATCGGTCCTGCCGCGCACCGGCATCACCGAGGTCGACCTCATCGTCCTCGACCCCCCGAGGGCGGGCGCCGGCCGCAAGACGGTCGCCCACCTCTCCGGCCTGGGCGCCCGCCGCATCGCCTACGTCGCCTGCGACCCCGCCGCGCTGGCCCGGGACCTGGGGTACTTCCGCGAGGGCGGCTACCGAGTACGGACGCTGCGGGCGTTCGATCTGTTTCCCATGACGCATCATGTGGAGTGCGTCGCGGTCCTCGAACCGGTCGCAAAGGGCGCCTGACGTGCGGTTTGGTGAGTGCGCGTGATGTCCCCATGGGCGTTACAGGCGATATCTCGACGCTCATTTGACGCTCGTCCTGATGGGGTGTCAGCCTGATTGCACGGCTGATCTGGCACGCCCGGCACCTTCCGGAGTGAGGGGCGATCGGTCCGGCGGTGCCACCGTGCCGTCAGTGGGGTCTTGGTGGTTCCGGTCGCCGTCACTGTCGCCCTGGCTTCGTAAGAAACACCGGCGTGGGGTACGCGCCGGTCAGCCGAGGACGCCGCGGGCGGCCAGGGCGCGTTGGAGCGCGCGCATCGCGTAGAAGGTGCGCGACTTCGCCGTGCCCGGTGGAATTCCCAGGAGTTCCGACACCTGGTTCACGCTGAGACCGCGGAAGTACGTGTGGTGCAGGATCTCCCGCTGCTGCGCGGTCAGATCCGTCAGTGCTTCCCGTACCACCTGGACGGTCAGGGCACGGTCCGTGCCGTCGCCGACCGGCATGACGGCGTCGTCCAGTTCGTGGAGAACGTCGGGGCGCGCGGCTCGTGCCCGGTGCTCGTCGATCACCAGGTTGCGCAGGACCCGGAACAGCCAGGGGCGAATGCCGTCCGCGGAGAGGGTGAGCGAGGGGCCGTGGCGCCAGGCCCTTACGGCGGTTTCCTGCACCAGGTCCTGGGCGCGGTGGTGGTCGTTTCCCAGGCCGCGGGCCGCGTAGGCCAACAAGGCCGTCCCGTGCTCGGCGTACAGCTCGCGTACGAACTGATCGGTGCTCGCGGCAGCGCGCGGTGTGGCGGGCCCGGGGATCGTGGAGGCGACGTGCTCGGCGGTCAGGACAGACGTCTGCTGGGTGTTCATGATCTCTTCCCGTGATGATCGGGCATCCGTTCGCGGGTGCCGTGTGAGGTCCGGACGGCTGCTTGCGGCGGTCGTCGCCGGGGGGCCGGACGCGGCGCCGGAACCCGGCCGCTGTGAGGCGAGTGGCTCGGCGGTTGCGTCGTGACCAGCCTGGGGCAGTCCTTGTCCCACTCGCCATGTCTGCCGGGGAATCCGGGACGGCTGGAACGCGAAAAGGCGTCTGACCTGCGCAGACGCAATCGTCGTGGGATGGCCGGACGGAACGCGGAACCGCTGCTCCCGCCCTGCCGGGACGGCGAGACGGGTTTTCACCCCCTCAACGGATCACGCGTGTCGAGAGTTCGATGAGCAAAGAATGGCCAGGGAATCGCCAGTCGACCGATCTGCCAGGTGAGCACCGCTTCACCACATCATGAGCCCGTCGTCGACCGGGAGAGGTGAAAACGATGCACGTGCTGGTGATCGGAGCGGGCCCGACGGGACTCGCCCTGGCAGTGATGCTGGCCCGGGACGGGAATCGTGTGACCGTGCTGGAACGGGATGCCGGGCCGCCGCCGGGCGGTGCTGAGGCCGCCTGGGAGTCGTGGCGGCGTCCCGGAGTCAGCCAGTTCCGTCACCCGCACCTCTTGCTGCCCGCGGTGTTCCGCACCCTGCGGACGGAGGTTCCCGAGGTTCTGGACGAGCTGACCGGGATGGGGCTGCGGCAGGGCAACCTGCTGGACGGTGCCCTTCGCTCCGGCATCCTGGACGGGCCCCGGCCGGGAGACGAGCGCTTCACGATGATGGACGTCCGCCGTCCTCTCTTCGAGGCCGCCCTTGACACCGTTGCCGGCCGGACAGCCGGTGTGACCGTCCGTCGGCGTACCGCTGTCAGGGCACTGCTGGCAGGGCGGGAGCGGCTGCCGCGGCAGCCGCATGTGGTGGGAGCCGTCACGGCGGACGGGGAGGCCGTGTTCGCCGACCTCGTCGTGGACGCGGCGGGCCGCAATTCGCCGGTGGGACGCATGCTGCGTGAGCTGGGCGCCCCGGGGCCCGTGGAGGAGCGTGACGAGTACGGCTTCCTCGCGTACACCCGCTACTTCCGCGCCGCACCCGGGACGGAGTCGCATGTGCCGCCGTGGCCCACCACTCACTATGAGAGTGTCTCCACCGTCTCCTGCGCCGGTGACGCCGGCGTCCGCTCGGTGTCGTTCTTCGTCTCCGGCCAGGACCGGGCGCTGCGAGCGCTGCATCGCGAGCAGACGTGGGACGCGGTGCTGCGCCTGTTCCCCGCCGAGTCTCACTGGGCCGAAGGGGGGCGGCCTGTCACCGGGGTCGTCGCCATGTCGGGCATGGAGGGGCGGCATCGCTGCTTCGTCGTGAACGGGAAGCCCGTGGCCACGGGAATCGTGAGCGTCGGCGATGCCTGGGCCACTACCAATCCGCTGTTCGGTGTGGGTATCTCCTCAGGGCTGCTGCATGCCGCGCTGTTGCGTTCCCTGCTCCGCACCCAGGATGCCGACGATCGGCACAAGCTCGCTGTCCGCTTCAGCGAGGCCACCGAAGAGGTTCTGGGGCGGGTGCGCCGGCACCTCGGTGTGTGGGACCGGCACCGGCTGGCCGAGGTGGAACGGCTGACACACCGGCCTCCCGGGGCCTCGGCGCCCGTGGACTCCGACTGGCATTTCAGGAGGACGCTGGAGACCGCGAAGCTGCGTGATCCGGACATCTTGCGGGCAGTCGCCGCCACGGCCGCCCTGTTGGCCACACCGGCGGAGGCGTTCGGAGATCCGAGGCTGGTGGAACGGGTCCTCGCTCTCGGCCGGCCGGCCGAGCGTCCGTGGGCATCCGGGCCGTCGCGCTCGAAGCTGCTGGCCGCGGTAGGTGCCGGTTGAAGCCGGGACCCGGTCCGGGGCGTCGGCGGCGACGGACCCGGGCCCGGCTGCTGGCGGCGGCTTTCCAGGCGTTCGCGGTGAACGGCTATGGAAGGGTGTCGATCGCGGAGATCTGCGCCGACGCCGGTTTCAGCCGGGGTGCCTTCTACTCGAACTTCGAGAGTGTCGACGAGCTGTTCCTGGCGCTGTACGAGGAGCGAGCGGCCGAGCTGCGCCGTCGCGTCGCCACCGTTCTTCCCCATGCGCGTACGGCGGCGTCCGGCTCGCGCGACAGGTCGCTGCTCACCGAACAGCTGTCCAGGGTGATGCTGTCGGAGCCGGACCGGCTGCTGTTCGAGACCGATGTCCGGGCGTACGCGGCCCGTCGGCCGGCGGCGGCGCGAGTGCACCGCGCCGTGCGCCGGGAGTTGGCCGAGACCGTCCTGGACGCACTGACCGCACCGTGCGACGCGCCGCTTTCCCCCGGCTGCCGGGAGGGGGCCATCCGCTCGGTCCTGGAGGCGTACGACGCGGTGACCGCGCAGTTGGTCCTCGACGGTGACGCGGACCGGGCTCGCGAGCGCCTCGCGCAACTGCTCCTCGCCGCCGCGAGCCTGGCGGAATCAGCGGCGAGCCGGCCCGCGGGACCACCGGCCGCACAGGGTGGGTGATCGCGCGGGTCTCAGACCGCGGGGTGCGGCCGGTCGGCCGGTGCCGGGTCCCCGTATATCTCCTGCCGCCACAGCGCGTCACACACCCGGGCAATGCCTCCTGCCAGGTGTCTGCGGTACGTACTGAACGGCAGGCCGAGCCGTTCGGCGACCGACTGCTGGGTGGGCATTCCCTTGGTGAGGTACGTCCGTGACACTGCCCTGTAGTACTTCTCCCCGCCGGCTTCCGTACGCAGTCCCTCGACCGCGTCCGTCAGGATCTGCGGCAATGTGCGGTTGGTGCCCGCCGTCAGTCTGCTGCGTGTGAGCGGGTTCGCGGACCACTCCTGCGGGCGGAAGAAGCCGCGGAGCGCGTCGCGCAGCGCGGCGTCGAACTCGGGACGGGACAGCACGGTGAACTCCGTTCCCCGCCGTGCCTCCGCGCCGTCCGCCTGCACGGTGCGGCTCCGGTCCCGGACGTGGGACAGCATCAGCCGGGTCTTCTCCTCGGCCCAGGCCCACACCGGCTGGACCCGCCAGTCGATGGCGAACAGCGTGTACGTCAGAGCACCCACCCGTGGCCGCTCCGCGATGGGATGCAGACCGAGGCTGGCCATGTACGGCGTCCAGAACGTGCCCGCCCGCACGACGACGTACATCCAAGCGACCCGGCCCTCGGTTCTCGCGGCCTCGGCCAGCGTCCGCCACTGGTGGAGGTTCTCGACCGGGGAGATCTTCGGGTACTCCGGCGACGTCACGGAGAAGCGGGCCACCGCTATGTGCTCGCCCTCACGGAGGGGCTGGGTGGCGCGCGCGTGGTTCCAGGCCGCCTCGGCCACGGGGTCGTGGAACGCCTGTGGGGCTTCGGTGAGTTGCAACCAGACGGAGAAGCCGACCGCCTTGTTCTCACGCGCGGTGCGGCAGACCCTGAACGCCTCCGGCCCGCGTTCCAGCCACGCCCCCGCCAGGGCGGCCGATTCCTCGCCCTCGACCTCGCCCGCCAGCGATCGGATCCTGTCGCGGTCGTCCGCCTCGCACGCGGTCAACCGGACCTCGCCCGCTTCCCGCCAGCTGTTGAAGTCGGACATGTACCGGTCGTCGCGGTACAGGAAGAGGAAGGAACGTACCGCGGACAGCGTGCCGGTCACCGGTGAGGTGCGAATCTGCTCGAACAGGTGGCGGCCGAGCCGCCCGTGCAGTTCGGCGTAGCCGTCCGGATCGCGCCAGCGCAGATCCTCCTCCAGCGCCTGCCGGACAACGTCGTGCGGGAAGAGGCCGTCCTGTGTCGACTCGATGAAAGGCAGTTCGCGCAGCCAGGCGAACATGACCGTGGCGTCGTCGCCGAGGACGACCCGGAGCAGTGGCTCGGTGGTCATGTGAACGCGCGCGCACACCTCCAGGGCCCGGCGGTGCAGAGGTGAGGGCACCTCGCCGACCAGCCGGGACAGCAGTGTCGCGACGACGTCCATGCTGGGTTTCCATTGGGCGGTGCGGGCGGGTTCCCGGACCGCCACCGCGGCTGCCAGGGCCAGGGCGAGCGGATGTCCGCCGGTGAAGGCCAGGAGCGGGGCCTGGCTGTGCCGGGGCACTCCCCAGGCGTGCAGCAGGGCGGTGGCCTCGTCGGGTGAGAGATTGCGCAGTGCCATGCGGTACAGCAGGTCGGCCCACCCGGGGTCGGAGGTCCACTCCGCGTCCGGTGCCTGCCGCCCGGCGATCACCGCCACTCCGCCATGGGGCAGTCTGGGCAGGAATTTCTCCCTCAGCCATCCCTCCAGTCCCTGACAGCGTTCGAAGGTATCGATGATCAGGACCGTGCCGTCCTCGGCGAAAGCCGCCCCGGCCTCCCTTTCGAACGCCTCCGGCGTCGGCTGAACCGTGCGGCCGTCGATGTCCAGCACGGGCCGGCCCATCGCCCGCGCCTCGGCCGCGAACCGCCGCAGCAGCATCGACTTGCCGATACCCCCGGGGCCGTGCACGAAGAGCACCGCCGGCGCCCCCTCGTCCCCGGACAGAGCGGCGCGGAAAACGGCCAGTTCCGCTGCTCGCCCGGTGAACATCCGGTCGCGTCCGCGCTGAAGGCGGCCCGCGATGTCGTTGGGAACACTGCCGGTCACGTGGGACTCCTCCTACCGTCGCCGTCTCTCCGCACGACGACGCCTTGCTGAACGCGGGGGCATGCTCACCCGCCGGTCGGCGCACCGACGCGTGCACCATACACCGTGTAAAGCGGTTACTCATCGGTCGTAACTCGGCCGCTTTTCATGACCTTTGGTCTATGTGATCACGGGGAACGAGGAAGCGAGCACACCTGCCTGAGGAGTGTCCTTGTCGGTTCGTTGAGCCCGGGCCCAGCCGCGATGGACGGACGGTGCCGCCTTGGAGACACCGCCGCCGGGCCCGTGCGTCCCGGCCCGATCCGTGGCGGGACATCTGGTGGTTCAGTCGTTCCTCAGGGCTGCGAGGACTTCCTTGGCGGTGGTCACGCTGGACTGCGGGTTCTGCCCGGTGATCAGGTTGCCGTCGACGACGACGGTGTCCGACCACGGCGCGCCTGCCTTGAAGTGCGCGCCGCGCTCGACGAGGCGGTCTTCGACCAGCCACGGCACGGCGTCCCCGAGGCCGCCTTGGCGCTCCTCCTCGTCGGTGAAGCCGGTGAGGCCGCGGCCGGCGAACAGGAACGTGCCGGTGGCGGTGGTCGCGCTGAGCAGGGCGGCTACGCCATGGCAGAGCGCCGCGACGACGCGGCCCCGCTGGTCGGCCTCGGCGAGCAGCGCGCCCAGCGCGGGATCGTCGGCCAGGTCGGCCATCGGGGCGTGGCCTCCGGGCAGATAGAAGGCGTCATAGTCGGCGGCCCGGACCGCGGCGAGGTCGAGCGGGGCGTCGAGGCTCGCGGTGATCGAGTCCAGGTAGGCGCGGAATACGGCGCCGTCGGCAGGCTGCACGCCGCCGCGCTCGTCCAGCGAGATGGGGTCCACGGTGGGGCGGGCCCCCGCGGGGGTGGCGATGTCCACCTGGTGGCCTGCCTCGACGAGCACCTTGTGGGACGCGGCCACCTCCTCCGCCCAGTAACCGGTGGGGTGGACGCTGCCGTCGGCCAGCGCCAGGGTGTCTGCGGCCGAGATGATCATCAGGATCTTCGCCATGACGGTTCTCTCCAGTGGGTCGGGTTCTCCGGGCGCCACCCACTTTCCATCAAAAACTTATCGGTGTCCGACCAGGTCCATAAGAATTCTTATGTAACCTCCTTGCGTGAGCGATCTCGATCTGCTGGCGACCTTTCTGGAGATCTACCGACGCGGTTCTCTGACCGCCGCTGCCGCCGCCCTGGGTGTGTCCCAGCCGGCGGTCAGTGGTCAGCTGGCGCGTCTGGAGGGCCAGTTGGACGCGGTGCTCTTCGAACGTTCCAGGCACGGGGCCACACCGACGCCTCGTGCACACGAGCTCGCCCGGCACATCGCCGCGCCCCTGGACCAGTTGCGTGGCGCCCTGGCCCAGGACGCCGACCGTCAGGCCCATCAGGGCACGGTCCGGCTCGGTGCGGCGGCGGAGCTGACCGCTTCGCGGTTGGTCCCGGCTCTGGCCCCCCTCGTCAGCGGCGGCCTACGCCTGGACTTCACGCTCGGCCTGGCCGATGACCTGCTGTCCGCCCTGGTTGAGGGGGAGTTGGACGTGGTGGTGTCCTCGGTGCGGCCCTCGGCGGGCAGGCGCGGGCTGGTCGTCATGCCGTTCGTCGACGAGGAGTTCGTCCTGGTGGCGACTCCTACGACGGCCCGCTCGGTCGACCAGGACCGGCTGGCCGAGGACCCCCTCGCGGCCCTGGCCCATCTGCCGCTCGTGGCCTACGGCCCTGAACTGCCGATCGTCCGCCGCTACTGGCGAAGCGAATTCGGCCGCCGGCCGTCCAACCCGGTCTCGATGGTCGTGCCCGACCTGCGGGCGGTGCTGGCCGCCGTCGTCGCCGGAGCCGGCATCTCCGTCCTGCCCCGCTACCTGGCCGATCCCGCGCTGGCGGCCGGCTCCTTGGAGGTGCTGCACCACACGCAGGTCCAACCGCTCAACACTCTCTATCTCGTCACGCCCTCCGGCCCCACCCCGGCATCCGTGACGCTGGTGCAGCGTCAGCTGCACCGGCAGGCCGAGACGTGGGGGCCGCTGTGAGCGGTCGCCGCGAAAGAGTCCGAGCACACACCGCACGCCGCACACGCCGACTGCTTGGGCGGGTGGGTCGGAGGGGCGCCGCGAGGGTGAGTCGGAGTTGCCCGGCCGCGCGGTCGGCCGCGCCCTCTCATGCCACCTGTGGCCCCGGTGTCATCGCCGTGGAGCTCCCTCACTGCGTCAGGTGTCGCAGCTCGTTCTCGTACAGTTCGGCCGGGTCGAATCCCATGCCGGTGAAGTGGCCTGCCAGTTCCAGGGAGAGGATGCCGTGCAGGCGGGTCCAGAAGTGCAGGGCGCGGCGCAGGGCCGCTGGGGAGGCGGGGTGGTCACCGGCCCACTCCCGGTGTTCGGCGAGGTGGGATTCGAGGCGGGCCACCTCGGCCGCGGGAGGGGCTGAACCGGCGGTCGGCTGGGCGGCGTCGAGGAGGACGTTCATGATCTCCGAGGCGATCGCGGTGATGTCGTCGGGCGCGCGGTAGCCCGGGACGGGTGTGCCGTAGACGAGGAAGTAGCGCTGGGGGTCGGCCAGCGCCCAGACGCGCAGTGCGCGCCCGAGGCCGGCCGGATCGGCACCCGACGCGGCGGCGGTGCGGATGGTGTCGGCGAGGCTGCGGTAGGCGTCGCGGATCAGCTCGGTGATCAGTTCGTCCCGGCCGGCGAAGTACCGGTACAGCGCGGGTCCGCTCATTCCCATCTGTTTGGCGATGGCGTTGAGGGAGAGACCCGGCGCTCCGGCGGCGGCGATCTGCTCCCAGGCGCGTTCCTTGATTTCGGCGCGAAGCTGGGCGCGGTAGCGCTCGCGTGGGGTCTCCTTGCCCGCGGCGGTCATGCGGATGTCCCTTCCGTGGTGGGGGCGCCCGGCTGCGGGTGGCGGCCGGGCGAGCCGTTCGCACAGGCTCTTAGTTAGACCCTATTACGAATGTTCTTGACCGTCACTCGCCGTTCGAGTTATAACTTCTAACGAACACACCAGCCACTAACAGAGCTGGCGGTCGAGGGAGGGTCTCATGAACGCCGAAACGATGGTCGAGGTCGTGCTGCCGGGCAGGGTCGAGCCTGAGGGGCTCGAGGTGCGGCACGGGGCCGTTCCGGCCGCGGGTCCGGGCCAGGTCGTGGTGCGTATGGAAGCCACCGGAGTGTCCTTCGCGGAGCAGCAGATGCGCCGCGGCCGCTATTACGACCAGCCGCCCTTCCCGTTCGTCCCCGGCTACGACCTGGTCGGCACCGTGGCGGCGACCGGTGAGGGTGTCGACGCGGGCCTGGTCGGCACACGGGTGGCCGCGCTGCTGAAGGTCGGCGGATGGGCCAGCCACGTGATCCTCGACGCCGCCGACCTGGTGCCCGTCCCGGACGGGATAGGCGCCGCCGAAGCGGAGACCGTGGTGATCAACGGCATCACGGCCTGGCAGATGCTGCACCGCAAGGCCCGGGTGCGCGCCGGCCAGACCGTACTGGTGCACGGCGCCAACGGGGGTGTGGGGTCCGTCCTGGTCCAGCTCGCCCGGGCCGCGGGCGCGCGGGTGATCGGGACCGCCTCCGCACGTCACCACGCCGCCCTGCGGGAACAGGGGGTGACCCCGATCGACTACCGCACCGAGAACATCCCCGCCCGTGTCCGCGAACTCGCCCCGCACGGCCTGGACGCCGTCTTCGACCACGTCGGCGGCCGCGGCATCGTCGACTCCTGGAGCCTGCTCGCCCCCGGCGGAACGCTCGTCTCCTACGGCAGCGCCTCCACCCGCGACGACGAAGGCTCCAAGCAGTGGCCCGTCCTCAAGCTGCTGGCCCGGGTGTGGCTGTGGAACACGCTGCCCAACCGCCGCCACGCCTACTTCTTCAACGTCTGGGCCGGCCGCGCCCTGAACCGCGACCGCTTCCGGGCCCGGCTGCGCAACGACCTCACCGAGGTCTTCGAAGCTCTGCGCCGGGGTGAGATCACCGCCCGGATCGCCGCCGAACTTCCCCTCACCCAGGTCGCCGAAGCGATGCGGCTGGCCGAATCCGGCACCGTCGCCGGAAAGGTCGTCCTGCACGCCTGACACTCAAGCACTGGCACATCACCGCACACTCGCATCCGGCGCTCCCCCGACCGCGCGGCCTCCGCCACCCCGGCCACCCTCGCCGCCCCGGCGCGGCACCAGACAGCCGCCCCCGCGAGCCGGACCAGTTGGAGCTCCCGCTCCGAAACGGAGTCCCAGGGCATGCGGTGCGGCACCCTGCGGGTCCGCCCGGCCACACCCGCGCGCGACGCCACCAACCGCTGCCCGACCACCCGCGCCCTGCCCGCCCCGGGCACCATCCGCACCGACCCCACCACCACACCGATATGTGAGGAACCCTCATGACCGGCACCACCCGCCCCCGGATCCGCCTGCTGCTCCCTGCCGCCCTGGCCGCTTTGGCCGTCACCGCCACGACGGCCGCAGCATCGACCTCGCCCACCACCACGGCCCCTCACCCGGTCACCTCACCGGACCACCGGTCCCACGCCAAGAACCCCAAGGCGATGCTCGACGCCTGGCTGCGCCTCTGGAACGGCGACCACACCAAGGCGCCGGGCATCATCTCCCCGGAGTTCACCGTTCACGCCGCCCTCCTCGACGGAGGCGACGGCAGCGGCATCCACGGCGCGGACGGCCTGGTGGCCTGGATCGCCCAGACCCGCGCCGCCTTCCCCGACCTGCGCTTCTCCCTCCAGACCGACCCACTGATCGCCGGTCGCCGCGCCTCCGTGCGCTGGACGGCCACCGGCACCTACGCCGGCGGCTTCCCGGGCGCCAAGGCCGAGCCAGGCACGAGGGTCACCTTCACCGGCACCGACACCCTGCGCATCGAGGACGGCGAGTTCGTCGAGTACTGGCTGAACTCCGACACCCTCCAGCTCCTCACCCAGCTCCGCGCACTGTAAGCGTCTCCCGCGGCACCCGGTGTCGACGCTGCCACGCGTCAGCCAGTGGTCCGTTCGTGCTCCACGCCCGTTGCCCTCTGTTGCGGGGACGTGATCAGCCACGGGAACGCGGGGAGCTGCCCCAGACAGATCCCTGAAGCAGCTCCGCGGGTGTGTCAGCTGCCTTGCGCGGGCACTTGCTTGATGCCGTCGACTATGGCTCGCTGCGTGACGGCGCTGGTGAACAGGACGGTTCCGGGCTTGATGAGTTCTTCCGGACCGTCGGCCTTGCTCACCTGGACGGTTCGCTCGCCCAGGAAAACGTGCGTGTTCTTGTCGAAGATCCATTCCTCACGCGCGCCGCTCTTCTCGTCCAGCCGGGCGACCGCCACGCCGTGCCGGCCGACCGCGTCGACGGCGTCGTTCACGGTGACGACGCCGGGGATCTTCGCGGCGGCCTTGAACAGGGCCTTGGTCAGGGCGGGCGGCGGGTAGCTCTCGCCGAGCAGGTCACCGATCGTGGCGAACGCCTCCTGGGCCGGTGAGTTGCCGTGCCCCTTGGTCTCCTTGTAGATCTTGGCGAGGAGCGCGTCCGGGTCGGTGGGCAGACTGGCCAGGTAGTCGTACGACGGATGGTTCAGGCCGGCGACGGGGGTGTTGCCCTGCTCGTCGGGGAGGCTGAGGGTTTCCCCTTCGGGACTGTCGTTGACGGCGGGGTCGATCAGCCATCCCTTGGTTCCGTCCGACGAGTACCACACCTGGCGCTTGTGCAGCGCGTGGCTGGCGAGGCTGCTCTTGTCGTCGACGGTCTTCACGAATGTGTCGGCCGTCTTGGACTCGATGTACACGTACTGGCCCGCTTTGAGGGCCGGGTGCTCCTCCTGGGCCGCGACCAGGGTGACCTGGTCGAGCAGGCGGCTCACCCCGTCGGGGCTGGCGGTGCCGATCTGCGTGGTCAGGGCCGGACCGGTGGCGAGCCGGGCGGGTCCGTCCCCGTTGCCGCCGGTCATCGCCGTCCCGGCGATGACGGCGGCGGCCACGGCGGCGGCCAGGGCGGGCAGAGCGATCGCCGGGCGGAGCAGTCGCAGCCCGCGCGCCTTCGCGGTGCCGGGGGGGATCTGCTGCGTGCGCTGTGCCTGCTCGATTCCTGCCATCAGAAGCTCCTTGTGGTACTCATGGCGGCCCGTCGGCAGGTCACGCGCAGTGCGGGACAGCAGCTGTGCGGCGGCTTCCTCCCAAGCGCCCGGCCTCTGCCGGGGCGTGTTCGCGCTCATCGGTTTCCTTCCTGTGCGGGCCGGACAGTGTTCATGCGGTCACCTGGTATCTGTCGGCCGGCCGCCCCGGCTTCCCATCTGCCTCGAACTTTTTCGGATCCATCCGTGCTTCTCGTCCGCGGCGCACGGGGAACGCGGCCGCTCACCACGGGCGGGCCGGCCACCGCGGCATCGTCGTGCTCTTCGAGCTCGGCCTTTGTGAGGGTGCGGAGTTTCTTGCGGGCGCGGGACAGCCGGGAAGCGACTGTGCCCACCGGAATCCCCAGTGCCTTCGCCGCCGCCTCGTAATCGAGCCCTTCCCCCAAACAGAGCGCGACGACCTCACGTTCCGTCCTGCGCAACGCGCCGAGCGCCCGAAGTGTCGCCGCCAGCCTGCGCTGGTCGTCGATCTGGTTCGTGACCTCGTCGGCGTGGTCGGGAACGGGCAGTACGGCCGCCGCCGTGGCCACCGCCGCCCGGCGGTATCCCCGGTTTCCGCGAATCTGGTTGCGTGCGGTGTTGGTGGCGATGCCGAGCAGCCATGGCCGCAGCGAGCCGCCCTCGGCATCGATCCTGTCTCGGAGCCGCCACGCCTCCATGAACGTGGTGGCCATGACGTCCTCGGCCGTCGACCAGTCGGCGGTCAGACGGAAAGCGTGGTTGTACACGCCACGGGCGTAACTGTCGAACAACTCGGCGAACGCGGCCGGCTCCCCAGCCCGTAGTCGGGCACGCATGTCAATGCTCACCTCTATGAGCTGTCTGCTCCCCGCTCCGACTTCCAGTGACGTGCCTCACACGCGGGGCGTCGGGTATGCCGTCCTTGCCGTCATCAACGACCAGGGGAGCGCCTGACGAGTGTCATGGGCGTGTGCGGTCCGGTGCGGTGGCGGCCTTCCGGTCAACGGCCTCGGTGCCGTTACAGGAGGATCAGCCAGCAGGTGAGGGCCAGGAACAGACAGACCGCGAGGTGGAGCCACCGGTGATGCAGGACGACGGCGGCGAACTCCCGCATGGTCGCGCTGGGCCGGAAGTAGCGGGCCGTGGGGGAGCCAAGGACGTGGGCGTCGATGCCCATGCTCCGGGCGATGATCGCGGTCCGGAAAGCGTGGAAGTCGTTGGTCACGATCGCGCAGCGGTAGCCGGTGCCGCGCTCGTCCATGAGGGCCTTGCTGTTGCGGAGGTTCTCTTCGGTGGTGGCGGACTCCGCCTCACGCAGCAGACTCTCCGCCGGCACCCCGCGTGCGGCCAGATAGTCGGCCATCGCATGCGCCTCGGGGACGGTCTCGTCCGGCCCCTGCCCACCGGACGTGATCAGAACGGGCTCGCAGCCCCGGGCCGGCTGGGCCTGGAAAAGCACGTACGCCCGGTCCAGTCTGCCGGCGAGCAAGGGCGGCACCCGGTCACCGCCGATCAGACCCGACCCGAGGACGATGATGTAGTCGAGGCCGGACGGTGCGGGCAGGCGGCTGTAGACGTACCCGTACACGCTGAAACAGACGAAGAGGCAGACGAAGTAGGAGGTGATGAGCGCCGCGACAAGGACCGCGGCGGTCAGGGAGCGCAGCTCGGCCACGTACGCCACCACCGTCAGCAGCAGGAGCGACAGGAGCCCGAGACCCGCGACGAGTGTCAGAAGGTTGCCCGGGCGACTGCCCTCCTTGCGTACCATCCGCACCCCGTTGCCGATCAGGAGGCAGCAGACCAGCAGCACGACCAGCCCTTCCAGGACAGGGCCGGCCAGCCAGGTGTCGTCCAGGGCGTGGTGAACGGCCAGGAGCTCCCTGCCGTGGGCCACCGCCATCAGGATGAGGAAGACGCCGAGCAGCACGGCGTTCGCGAAGCGCCTCGCGTCGACGATGACACCGATGACGAACAGCAGCAGCGCGACGGCCGCGCATATCTCGATCAGCACCCTGGACCTCCTCGATGGGTCGGACCCGGACTCGCTCCGGCGTGGACGAGACGGCCGTCAGATGGTTGCCCAGAGCTGCTTCTCACGGCGGGAGTCGAGGATGGTGTCGAAGCTCACCGAACCGGTGTTCCATCCGGTGAGCCGCATCTCGCTGTCGAAGGGGGCGACGACGTTCCGGTTGCCGCCGTGAGAGTACAGCCCCATGAGCTGGCCGTAGTCCTCAGCGCTGCACGGGGACAGGTATACCTCCTTGTAGGCCACGTCGGTGTTCTGGTCCAGGCACATGCCCGTGGCCACGTTCACCAGCATGGGGGCGTCCTCCATATGGCTGCTGTGGCGGTAGACCGGCATCCACTTGGCGTTGGCGTCGCACGGGCCCTGGCGGACGGTGCGGTCGGCCTGCCCGGACAGGCACCGGCCGCCGGCGACGTTCTGCAGGGTGTACTGCTGTTCCGCGTGCGCGGGCGCCGCCGCCAGCACGGTGGAGAGAGCTGCGCCGGCCAGAGCGGTTCCCAGCAGAGCGCTGAACTTCTTTTGCACGGTGACCGACTTCCTTTCCGGGGTTGCTCACCGCCTTCAACGGCGAGCCGGACCGGTCGGTTCACCCAGGGAACGCCTGCCGTTCTCACGACCGCTCCGGTGAACGGCACGTCCTGATTCACCGTTGTCCGGGATGACACAGGCACCCCTCGTACACGCTGCTGGAGGATCATCGTGAGTTCTGTCGCCACGTCCGCCGCCCTGTCGACCGCCGCCGTCGGAGTGCTCGTTCCGGTCGAGGTCCACTTCGACGAACTCGATGCCATGGGACTGCTGCACAACAGCCGCTACCAGGTATTGGCCGAGCGTGCCTGGACCGCGTTCTGGTACGCGCGGGGATTCGGCGGCTCGAACGCTCTGGAGAACGACGCGTTCAACGTCGTCAAAGCCTTCACCATCACCTACGACGCCCCCCTGTCCGCGCCCGGGACCTACGCCGTCAACCTGTGGATCGACCGTCTCGGCACCACCTCGGCCACGGCCGGTTACCGGGTCTGCTCCGTCGACGGCGGGACGACGTACGCGCACGGCACCCGCACCGCCGTCCGCCTCGACCAGGTCACCCTGCTGCCCACGCCGTGGTCCGACCGCGCCCGCGACGTCGCTCGCACGATCACGGCGCCGCGGAAGGACTGAGCCGGCCCGGCAGGAGGCCGGCGTCGGCGGATCACACGCGGGGACATCCAGGCGTCTCAGAACCGGACACCGCGGTCGTGCAGGGCCGACCTGAGTGCCCGCAACGCGTAGTACGTACGCGATTTGACGGTTCCCTCGGCGATTCCGAGCACCTGCGCCGTCTCGGTGACGCTGCGGCCCTGGAAATACGTATGGTGCAGGATCTGCCGTTGCTGAGGTGTCAGGTCGTCCAAGGTGTCGTGGACGACCTGACGCGTGAGGGCCCGTTCGATGCCGTCGTCGACGGGGATGACGAGTTCGTCGACGGTGCAGGCGCTGACAGGACGGACGAGGCGCGCCCGATGCTCGTCGGTCACCAGGTTGCGCACGACGGTGAACAGCCACGGCCGGACCCCGTCCTTCCCCTGCCGCGCCAGCAGGCCGGTGTGCCGCCAGGCGCGGATCGCGGCCTCCTGGAGGATGTCCTCGGCCTTGGTCCAGTCCCCGCCCAGCAGCCGTGCCGCGAAGCGTCTGAGCGCGTCGCCGTGCTCGTCGTAGATCACGCGGATGAAGCGCTCGCAGTCCGATTCGACGCTGGTGGCCCCCATGCCCTCTCCCCACTGACTCCCACCGCGTCCTTCGTCGGTGGCAGCGCCAGCGTCGGCGGGTCTCTTTGCCGGGGCCTTGTCGTCCTCTTGCCGGGGTGCCACCGGGCAGGGGCAGGCCCTGCTGCGGCCGTCTGCCCGCCGCCCCGCTTGCGACGATGGGCTTGGCCATCCGGTTCGGTTACCGCGCGGTGAACCGGCGGCGGCCACTTCTCGTAGAAAGGGCACAGGCGCTGTAGGCCGGTCGGAGAGCCGGTGAGGTGACCGGGCACCGAATGAACGGAAGCGATACGACTGTGAGCAGTGCCGAGCCGGTGATGAGCAGCGTTCGGACTGTCGAGTGAGCACATGAGCGGGTGAGGGTGACACCGATGCGAGAGAGGTGTCACCGTGGAATTTCGTTTGCTGGGTCCTCTGGAAGTGCGGCGGGACAGCGAGGTAGTCGGTCTGGGACCGCCCAAGCGGCGTGCCCTGCTCCTGAGGCTGCTTCTGGAGAACGGTCGCACCGTCGGAGTCGATCGTCTCTGTGACGATCTCTGGAACGGCCGTCCTCCGCCCAGCGCCGTTTCCTCCGTCCACGCGAACATCAGCAGACTGCGCGCCGCTCTGGAACCCGGCCGCGGGCGGCGGAAGCAGCCTCAAGTGCTCCGCACCACCCCCACCGGATACGCCCTGGCCTTCCCGCCCGAGCTACTGGACTCGGTGCGTTTCGAACGGTCCGTGCGGCAGGCACAGGCGCTGGCTGACACAGGCCGTGCCGGTGAAGCCCTTCAGGAGGTCGAGCACGGGTTGGCCATGTGGCGGGGGACTCCGCTCGTCGACGCCCGCGACCACCACTTCGTGGCGGGTGAGAGCGGACGGCTCCAGGCCCTGAAGCTGTCGGCCGAGGAACTGCGAGCCGCTCTGCTGCTCCAGGAAGGCCGGATCAACGAGGCGATCACGAGTGCGGAACGGCTCGTGGAACAAGATCCCCTGCGCGAGGCATCCTGGGTCGTGCTCATGCGAGCCCTGTATTTCGCGGACCGGCCCGCCGAGGCGCTGCGCCGCTATGCGGAGGTGCGTGCCCTTCTGGCCCGTGACCTGGGCCTCGATCCGGGTCCCGGTCTGCGTGAGACGCAGATGGCCGTTCTGCGGCACGACTCGGTGTCACTGCGCCCGCCGCTTCGCCATGCTCGGCTCGGCACACACAGCGTGCCCTCGGAGCGGTCGGCCGACGCCCGGCCGCACCTGCCGGGCCGGGAACGCGAACTCGCACGGCTGTCCGAGCTGTTGCGGAAGGCTGCGACCGGCCGCGCCGGCTGGGCCGTGGTGTCCGGGGAGCCGGGGGTGGGCAAGACCCGATTGGCCGAGGAGGCGGCACGGCAGGCTTCCGACGCCGGCTGGCAGGTGCTGCGGATCCGGTGTGCCGAACAGGGTTTCGCGGGCTCTCGGTTCCCGGACCGGCAACTGCGGCAGCTCGGCGACCGGTTGGGAAAGCTCGCCGAGAACGTCGGCGTCGCGGGGCCCATGCTGTGCGTCGTCGAGGACGTCCACCTCGCCTCGAACGACGTACGGGGCTTGCTGCTCAGCTACGCGCGGGAGCTGCCCGAGGCGCCGCTCGCGGTGGTGTGCACCGTGGCGGACGAACCTGGGCCTGCCATCGAACGGTTCCTGGCCGAGCTGGCGGGACGGGGTGCCGACGTGATGCCGCTCCCTCCTCTGACAAAGGCCGCGGTGCGCTGCGTCCTGTCCGCCGCCACGAGCGGCCCTGTGCCCGCAGACGCGGCACGCCGACTGCACGAACTGAGCGGCGGGAATCCCTTCCTGCTGCACCAGGTGCTCACGCATGTCCGGCGCCTCGGGCCGGCACTGCACGCCGACTGGCCCTGGGCCCCTGTGCCGCCGGCCGTCCGCAGCATCGTCAGGGCCCGGCTCGCCGAACTGTCGCCTGCCGCGCGGCAGGTCGTCGAGCGGGCGGCCGTGCTCGGTGACCGGCCGGACATGCGCCTGGTGGCCCGGCTGTCCCGGATGCCGCTCGAAGAGGTGTCGAGACTGGCTGACCAGGCGGTTGCGGTACGGCTGCTCGCCTGGATCGAAGCGGCCTCCCCGGGCGACGGCCAGGGCTACGGCTTTCCGGCAGGAGTGCTCCGGTATGCGGTGCTCGGTGAACTGAGCCCCGCGCGCCGCCGGGCCCTGCGCGCGGACGCCACCACGGTGCGGGCGGTGGCGACGCTGCGGGGCGGAACCGGAGAGGGCCGCTGAGTGGGCACGCTGGCGGCCGGAGCCGGTGTCCGTCCTGAAGTGTCACCGCCGGCCAGGGACGGCCCTGAAGCGACGGGGCCTCGCCGCCGGAATCGGGTCGAGGCCCCCACGCTTGCATCTCCAGGCTGCTACAGGTCGCGCATAACGCTTTTACATTGCTCCACGAAGGTGTTCATGGCCGAGTTCGCAGCCCAGAGACTCACACGCAGTTCCGTCTCCGCTTGGTTGGCTGCCCGCAGTGCTTCGACGGTGTCCGCCTCGGCGACCTCCTGGATCGCGATCTGGTAGTTCAATTCCATTTGCATCACCCGTTGCAGCAGCTCGTTGATGATCCTCTGAGTGCAGTACGTACTGTTGGCAGGCGGGACGAACGGAGCGGTCCCGCTATTGGAATTGGGCAGGGTCGCGTTTCCGCCGTCGGCCATCGCCGGCGGTGCCACCGCCAACCCCAGCCCGGCAGCCGCAGTCACTGCCACCACTGAAGTCGCGAATTTCCGTGCGAGTCTCATGACTTGTCCTTCTCCTGTTCGACTGGACCATTGCTTGAGGAGTGTCAGGCGTCCCGTCGGCGAAAGAAGCCGCCGACGGCAACGTCGGGGCCGTGCTACGGCTTGAGGATCGCCTCGTACGCGGCTGCCGCCATCGCGAACTGGCCGACCGAGTTGGGGTGGGCCGCCAGGGTCTCCTCGCCCGGGTTCAAGGACTCGATCCACCGCCTGTCGCGCGGTTGGCACATGTCGTGCCCGACGGTGACCGCATAGGTGTCGGCGAACCGCACGGCCCTGTCACCGGCCGTGGCCCGGCGCTGCAACGCCCTGTTGAGCTTCTTCGTAACGTCGCGCAGGAAGGCGAAATCACCCTTGGCGAAGGGAACCTGGGCGCATCCGACGCCGCTGTCGGGGAAGAGGGCCGGGTAGCCGACCACGATCACCTTGGCGTCGGGGCTGCGCCGTCTGATGTCGGTGAGGGCGTCGCGGACCCGGCCTTCAACCGTGTTGATGCGTTCACCGAGCACGTCCCTGCCGCCGGCCGTGAAGTACTTCTCGCACGGGCTTCCGGCCGGGTCCGAGGAGGCCACGAGCGCGCAGGTGGTCAGCACGTTGGTGAAGCCGACGTCGTTTCCGCCCAAGGTCAGGGTGACGAGCTTGGTGTTGGGGGTGAGGGCGTTCAACTGCGGGGGCTTGGAGCCCTGCGTGTTCCACAGGGCGGCCGTGGTGGCGCCGGTGCAGGTGACGTTCTTGAAGGTACGGCCCTTGCCCGCCGACGTGCGGGAGACGACGGCGGCGTAACCGGCGGTGGTGCGATCGCACTCGGCGTCCGTGACGCCGGGAAGCCCGGCGCCGGAGGCGTAGGAGTCGCCGAGCGCCACGTAGTTGGGGCCGTCCGCCGTGGACGCGGCGAACGCGGAGGGGGCGGCTCCGGCGGACAGCAGCGTGGCCCCGGCCACGGTGATCGCCGCGAGGGTCCGGTACACGGGCAGCGGTCGGCCGGTGAAGTGCGTCATGACGCCTCCGAGTCGTGTGGTCGATGGGGGAGCGTCCCTGGCCGGGCGGGGACGGTGCCTGCACCGTTCGGCGTACGCCCGATGTCCGGGCCCACGGTGGTCCACCCGCCGTCGGCGCTCCGTCCCCCACAACGGTGACGAGCCGGGCGGGGTTCACCGGCGGTGCCGGCCCGTCGGCGCGTGCCCCGTCACCCCACCTGGCATACGGCCGCCGTCCCGGCAGGCCGGCCCACGGCCGACCGGGGCAGCGCGTAGCCGTACAGCAGCTCGCCTGCCGACGGCGTGCCGAGGGCGAGGCGCACCAGGAGGTAGCCGAACAGCCCGCCCAGGGTGTTGGCGAGCAGGTCGTTGACGTCGACGGCGCGACCGTTGTGGAAGAGCACGTACGACAGCAGCTGCGCCGTCTCGATGCCCAGGCTCGCCGACGCGCTCACCCCGATGGCCCGGGCCGTGCTGTTCACACGCGTGAGGAGGGGCAGCAGGACGCCGAGCGGCACGAACATCAGGGCGTTGGGCACCGCGGTCACGTCGGCGGTGATCAGGGGCACGTAGTTGATCTGGTTCGTCCACGGCATCTGGTTGGCGTACCTGCCCCAGGTGATCTCCAGGGGGAAGACCGTGATCGACAGCACGGCCATGGCGTAGAGGCACGCGGTGGTGCGCAGCACCAGGTGCCGGCCCGTCCAGCCCGGCCGCGCACGGCGGTGGCGGACGGCGGCCACACCGAGGAAGACGGCGAAGGTGGGGCCCAGGACGTACGGCGCTTCGATGGTCAGGTTCACGTTCATGGATCGGCTGCTCCGGGTTCCGGCGGGGTATCGGCGGCAACCCTCCCGGACGCGGTCACTGTGCGGATCCGGCGAAGGACAGGTCTCCCGGACGATCGCTACGACTTTCGGCAGAGGGCGGGACGAGCCGGCTGTCCTACCCTTCACCGCATGCCCTTCGATCGCCCCCTGCCGTCGGCCCTTCCGCGCGGTGCGGCCGCACTGCGGTGGCCCGCCCTGCTCCTTCTCGCGGTGGCCGCCGCGCGGCTGGACCTGCGATGGGGGACCTTCCGTCAGCCGGTCACCGGTCCGTTGCTGGGGCTGTCGGCGATGACGGTGGCAGTCGTCGTAGCCGCCCTGCCCCTCATCACGCGGCGTGGCGTGAGAACTCGGGTCATGGCCTGGTCGGGGCTGGCAGCCGCCGTGGCGTCGCTGGCCTGCACCGCGGCGGTGCACCTGCGCGCGGGTCACGGCGCGTCCACGGCGTACGGCGCCTTCGAACCGGTCGCGCTGCTGATCGTCCTGGCGTTCACGGCCCGGCGCGGTGCGGTGGCCCCCGCGGCGGTGGGCACGGTGGCGTTGATCGCCGCGGTGGTGTGGCGCCCCCTCGCGGTGGAGGTCCGCGAGGGCAGCGTCGTCGTCGCCTTCGTCTCGACTCTGATCGCCGTGGCCGTGGCGGGCGCCGCGGTGACCGCCCGGCTCGTCGCGGCCGACCGGCGGCAACGGGAGTACCGCATCCGCCTCGAACAACGTGTGCGGCTGGCCCGGGACCTCCACGACTACGTCGCCCATCACGTGACGGGCATCGTGGTCCAGGCCCAGGGGGCCGGCGCCATCGCCGACAAGCGGCCCGAGCTCGTGCCGGCCGCCCTGCGGCGCATCGAGGACACCGGCGCGGAGGCGCTCGTGTCCCTGCGCCGTATGGTCGGCGCGCTGAGGGCGGACGATCCCGGAGCCCCGCTCGCCCCGCACGGCGGCATGACCGCCGTGCGCGCCCTGGTGGCGGACTTCGGAACCACCGGCGTGTCCGTGCGACTCGTCGAGGACGGGCCCACCGAGCGGCTTCCGGCGGATGTGGCCGACATCGTTCACCGGGTGGTGATGGAAGCCCTGACCAACATCCGCAAGCACGCTCCCGCCTGCCGCACGGCGTCCGTGTGGGTACAGGTCGGCCGTCGGCACGTCGCCGTCTGCGTCGCCAACGACGGAGCGGCCCCGCCCACGGCCCCGCCCGGCTACGGTCTCACGGGCCTGAAGGAGAGGGTGACCGGCGCGGGAGGCAGTCTGCGCACCGGTACCGGGAGCGACGGCACCTGGCAGGTCCGCGCGCGTGTGCCGTTGCTTCCCCCGCTGTCCCGGGTGGAGGCCGCGTGATCCGGACCATGATCGTGGACGACCAGGCCATCGTCCGCACCGGCATGGCCATGATCCTTTCCGTGGAGGACGACATCACTGTGGTGGCCGAGGCCGAGGACGGCGTGCGGGCCGTCGCCCTGGCCGCGCACCACCGTCCCGACGTCGTCCTCATGGACATCCGCATGCCCCGCCTCGACGGACTCGACGCCCTGCGGGCCCTGACCCCGCCCGGAGCGCGTCATACGCCGAGAGTCGTCATGGTGACCACGTTCGATGACGACGAGTACGTCACCCGGGCCCTGCGGTCCGGGGCCTGCGGCTTCATCCTCAAGGACGCCGGCCCGCGGCTCCTGGTCGAGGCGGTACGTGCCGCGGCGGCCGGCGACTCGCTCATCAGCCCTTCCATCACCGTCCGTCTGCTGGAGCGGATGATGCGGACGCTTCCCGCACCGGATGAGGAAACAGACCTCTCACCGCGTGAGTCGGACGTGGTTCGCCTGGTGGCCCAAGGGCTGACCAACGCCGAGATCGCCGAGGCGCTTCGCATCACCGTGGGCACCGTGAAGACGCACCTGACCAACATCCAGGCCAAGTTGGCGACTCGCAACCGCGTGGAGATCGCCGCATGGGCGTGGCGGAACGGCTACGCCCGTCATGAGACCGGCGAATCACCGTGAGCGGATTTGGTGTCTCTGAAATGTGTAGGTGAAAGGAGGCGCCCACGAGGGCCGGAAGAACGGTCAGCGGGCCGCCTGTTGCCGCCGCTTGCGGTAGGTGGCCACCTTGTGCCGGTTCCCGCACTCGGCCATGCCGCACCAGCGACGGTTCGCGGACCGGGACAGGTCCACGAAGAGCCGGGTGCAGTCCTCGTTGAGGCACTCCCGTACGCGAGCGAAGTCGGAACCGCCGAGCAGACCCACGGCGTCCCGGGCCACCGCGCCGAGCACCTCGTCGACGCCTCCGGTACGGATCAGCCGGCCGCCCTCGTCGAGCTGGTGCCTCGGCAGCGGCAACCGGGCTGCCTCGTTCACCTCGGCGAGCGCTTCGCGCACCTCGTCGTCCGCGGCCGGTGTCGGCGGCCACGCGCGAACCAGCGCGTACACGGCTTCCCTGAGACGGCACGTCCGGGACAGGGCGCGGGGGTCCAGCGGGCCGGGAGCGTCGAGCAGGCCCGCCTGCCGGATCCAGCGCCCCAGGTCGTCGGGGGAACGCAGCAGCTCGATGCGCCGGCTCCGCCGCCACAGCAAGGTGCCCGCGAGGTCCAGGGACAGCCGCCCGCTGACGAAGACGAAGTCATCCACACCCTCATGGTGCCAGCCGCTCTCCGGCACCGTCGTCACCCCTCCTGCCCGCCCAGCACCCCGGCGACCCGGTTCAGGATCTCCTCCAGTACCTGCCGGGAGGTGGCGAAGTTCAGTCGCAGGAACCCGTCGGCGTCCGGGCCGAAGGGCGTTCCGCCGTCGAGCAGGACCCGGCCGTCCCTGAGCACCTTCTCCACCGGCGGTTCGGCCGGACCGAGCGGCCGGGTGTCCAGCCACGCCAGGTAGGTGGCCTCGGGCAGGTGGTGGCGGAGCAGCGGGAGCCGGTCGCGCAGCACTGCGTGGACGCGCCGGCGATTGCGGTCCAGCACGGTCAGCAGATCACGCTGCCAGGCGTCGCCGTGCTCCCACGCGGCCAGGGTGGCGACCACACCGAGCGGTGAGACGGTGCCGTACAGGTCGGGCGGCTGCGCGTCGCGCAGCGCGAGCAGGCGGTCCGGGCCGTAGTGCGTCACGGCACAGCGGATGGCCGCCAGGTTGAACGCCTTGGTCGCGGAGGTCAGGGTCACCGTGCGGCGGGCGGCGTCATCCGACAGGCTCGCGAAGGGGATGTGCCGGTGGGGGGCGTAGGCCAGCTCGGCGTGGATCTCGTCGCTGACCACGAGCAGATCGTGCCGTCGCGCGACGGCGGCGATCTCGCCGAGCTCCTCGCGCGTCAGGACCCGGCCGGTGGGGTTGTGCGGGTTGACCAGGACGAGTGCCTTGCAGCTGGCCCGCTTCACCGCGGTGTCCAGGGCGGCGAAGTCCATGCGCCAGCCGTCGTCCGTGTCCCGCATCGGGACGGGTACGGCACGCCGGTTCATCGTCCGCAACGTGGCGAGGAACGGCGGGTAGTTGGGCGTCTGCACCGCCACCGCGTCGCCGTCCGACGTGGCGAGGTGGAGGACGAGCTGCAGGCACTGGATGAGGTCGGTCTGCTCGCGCACGCGGTGCGCCGACGCGGCCCACCCGAACCGCTCGGCCATCCGCTTGGCGAAGGCCGTGCGCAGCGGGCTGCCGTCCGGCCAGTCCGGATACCCGAGATCGCGGCCGTCAACGGCCTCGCGCAGCGCGTCCACCACCGGCGGCGGGGTGGGGAAGTCCATGTCGGCCACCCACGCGGGCAGGACGTCCCGCTCCGGGCGGTGCCACTTCACGCTGCCGCGGGCCCGCAGCCGGTCGAGGCCGAGATCGTCGAAGCCGGGAACGTCCCGGGCCGGTGCGGTGTTCACGCGGGCTCCTCGGCTCGCAGGAGATCGCGGGTGATCTGCACCTGCCCGTGGTGCTGGGCCAGTTCCTCCAGTACGTGGAGCCGGACGCCCCGCACGCTCAGGGGACGGCCCGGACCCTCGAACTCGGCCGGAGGCGCGTTGCGCGGCGATGCGGACGGCGGCGCTGTGCGAAGGTCCGCCTCCAGGCGCGCGAAGAGCGCGTCGACCTCCCTCCGCAGGCTTTGTGCGTCCCCCTTCGCCGTGAACTCGGCGGGCCGGTCGCGGGCGACGCGACGTCCCGCGACCACGTGGCCCAGCCAGTAGTCGGCCACGCCGACGCAGTGGTACGCGATGGCGTAGGGGGAGTTGGCGCCGGGCAGGGGCGGCGCGGTGTTGCCGAGGTCGTCACCCAGTTCTTCCAGCGCGCCGAGCATCCCGTCGAAGGCGCGGCGGAGGAAGTACAGGTACTCGTCGTGATCGTGCACGGTGCCTCCTCATCGGTCGGAGCGACAGCTTCACCGCGACAGTGACACCTGTCAAGGAGGTGTCTTGATGTGCCTCGCTTAGCGAGCAGTGGCACGAGTCGCTGACAAAGGCGTCAATTTTGAGGCGTGAAGTAACTGTCCTGCATGGTGTCTCAGGGCGGGGTGCGCCGAGGCGACCGGTGACATCGCGTCCGCATCCGGCGGGTTCTGTAACAGCCGTGTGCCGGAGCCGTCGCGAACGTGCCACCGCATCGAACTGATCCGGTGGGCCGTCCGTCGTGCTGATCGGACGAGGCAATCACACAAGGGCGCTCCCAAGCGCTCGCCGACCGAGAGGACATCTCATGAACCACCGCTTCCGCGCCGCCATCGCCGCTTCCGCCGCACTCGGTGCCGGACTGCTCCTGACGGCCTGCCAGGAGGGCTCCGGCTCCGCCGCCGACGCCACGGCCAAGACCACCGCCACTTCGGCGGCAACGCCCACCCCCCGGCCGGTGGCCGACGCCACCGAGACGGCCGCTTCGGGCGGTGGCCAGAAGAGCGGGTCGACCGGGGCCACGGCCGGTGCCACCCACAGCGGCGGCGGCACGAAGGCGAGCACCGGCGAGGGCCGGACCTCCGACGACGGCGCCGCCGCCGACAAGACCGGCTACGGCCAGGGTTGCGGGTCCAACGACCTGCGCTGGTCGGCCAAGTCGATGACCCAGGCGGGTGGTTACATCCAGATCAGCGTCAGCGCGAAGCCCGGTATCACCTGCGTGCTGCCCGCGGGGCTGCCGGTCGTCGCCTTCGGCTCCGGGGGCACGCAGGCTCATCCCGCGGAGCAGTCCGCGGGGAGCGAGATCACCCTCAGCGGCGGCACCACCGTCTACGCGGGCGTCAACCCCAAGACCACGAACGACGACAACGGCACCGAGTACAGCACGGTCATCGTGTCCGTCAGCGACGGTGACCCCCACCCCGTCTCGCTGCCGGTGGGGAACACCGTCGTGGACAAGCCCGTGGTGACCAACTGGCACACGAACCCGGCGGACGCCGTGCCGGCGGGCTGAGCGGGCGCGACACGACCCATGCGGTCACCTCGGCGGCGTACTCAGACGCCGCCGACAGTCGTGAACCGCCCGACCGGCCCCGGGACGTTGCCGCCACCTTCACGGCGATGAGCACCAGTGAGCACCAGTGAGCACTGGTCCGGACACGATCTCGAGCGGACCCGGGCCACATCATGGAGCCGGCCAAGACGACGCGGCCCGGCGCACGGTGCACCGCCGGGTGCCGCGAACTCCCCTTGTCCCGGCCGGAACACGCTCGCGCGACCGTCCGCGCAGGTCTTCCCCCGCCGTTCATCACCACGCTTCAGGAACAGAAGGAACCTTCATGAAGCCGTACCTCTCGGGGCACTACACCCCGCACGTGGACGAGATCACCGCCTACGACCTCGTGGTCGAGGGACAGCTGCCGCCGGAGCTGTCCGGCCGTCTGGTCCGCAACGGCCACAACCCCAAGCCCGGTGTCACTCCCACCCACTGGTTCAAGGGCAGCGGCATGGTGCACGGCATCCGCCTGCGGGACGGCCGGGCGGAGTGGTACCGCAACCGCTGGGTACGCACGCCGGCGCTGGAGGGCGCGCCGTACATGACCGAGAACGGTCCCGATCTGACGGCGAGCACCGCGGGTACGCACGTCATCGAGCACGCCGGAAGACTGCTGGCCCTGTGCGAGTCGAACCTCCCCTTCGAGCTGACCGACGAACTGGCGACCGTGGGAGCCTACGACTTCGACGGCAAGCTCACCAACGTCATGACGGCCCACCCCAAGCACGACCCGGTCTCGGGAGAGCTGCACTTCTTCAGCTCGTCCCCGTTCCCGCCCTACCTGACCTACCACGTCTCCTCGGAGAAGGGCGAGTTGGCGCACAGCGAGGAGGTGCCGGGTGCTACGGCGGCCCTCAAGCACGACTTCGCCATCACCGAGCGATACGTCGTCTTCGTCGAGGGAACGGTGACCTTCGACCACACGGAGACGTCCGGGATCCCGTACGCCTGGAAGGACGAACAGCCCGCCCGGATCGGCGTGATGCCCCGTGGGCGGGGCGGCGCGACGGCGATCCGCTGGTTCGACATCGAGCCGGGATCGATGCTGCACGCCGCCAACGCGTACGAGGACACCCAGGGCAGGGTCGTCCTTGAGGGGCCGACCGTGGACCGGGAGGGGTTCCGCACCTCCTGGAACTGGTGGGTCGGATCCCCGGACAGGGGGGCCGTCCCCAACTCCCGCTCCCACAACCGCCAGTGGGTGGTCGACCTGGCAGCGGGAACCGTGCGCGAGCGGATCGTGGACGACCTGGTGGTGGAGTTTCCCACGATCAACGAGGACGTCATGGGCCGTGAGCACCGCTTCCAGTACGCGGTCTCGTTCCCCGATGAGCGGGGTGTCGGCAATTTCGGGGTGGTCAAGTACGACCGGGCCACCGGTGGCCGGCAGGTCCGGCACGTCGGCGACGGACAGCTCCCCAGCGAGGCGGTCTTCGTACCGGCCGGGGGCGGCACGTCCGAGGACGACGGGTACCTGCTGACGGTGGTCAGTGATCTGCACGCCGACGCCTCCAGCCTGCTGGTCCTGGACGCCTCGGACATCCTGCGCGGCCCGGTGGCGACCGTTCACCTGCCGCGCCGGGTCGTAGCCGGTATCCACGGCTCCTGGATAGCCGACCGCGACTGACCCGGCACGCCGGGGCGCCCCTCCCTGCCCGCCCCTGCTCGCTGAGTGGTCAACCACACACGGAGTCAGCATGTCCAAGTCATCAAGGTCCGCAACCGGCCCGGGTGCCGCTCTCGCGGCCCTGGCGGCAGCCCAGTTCACCGTCATGCTGGCCACCTCGATCGTGAACGTGGCGCTGCCGCAGGTCCGGTCCGGCCTGGGCCTGTCGGACAACGGCACGACGTGGGTGGTCAACGCCTACGGCTTGGCCTTCGGGGCGTTGCTGCTGGCCGGCGGCCGGGTGGCGGACCTGCTGGGGAGGCGTCGCGTCCTGCTCGCAGGGGGTCGCACTGTTCGGTGCGGCCTCGGTGGCGGCGGGACTGGCGGGCTCGCCGGCCGCTCTGATCGCCGCTCGTGCCGCGCAGGGAACAGGCGCCGCGGCCATCGCGCCCGCGGCCCTTGCCCTGGTGATGGACCTGTTCCCGCCCGGCCCGGGCCGTGGCAGGGCGCTGGGGGTGTGGGGAGCGGTCTCGGGCGCCGGCGGAGCGGCCGGCGTCCTTCTGGGCGGCGCCCTGACACAGGCGTGGGGCTGGCCCTGGATCTTTTACGCCGTCGGGATCGGAGCGTTCACGGTGCTGGCCGCGGCAGCGGCGTTCATCCCCCGGCAGACGTCCGGTTCGGGCACCGGCAAGTTCGACCTGCCGGGCACCGCCACCGTGACACTGGCCCTGACCGCGCTGGTGTGGGGGCTGACGACCGCACGCGGCTCCGGCTGGACGGACCGTGTGGTCCTGGGATCCCTCGGCCTGGCCGCGACGCTCACGCTCGCGTTCCTTCTGATCGAGCTTCACCATCCCCGCCCGCTGCTGCCGCTCCGACTGTTCCGCACCGGTCGTGTCACCACCGGCAATGTCCTGATGGCACTGCTGGGTTCGGTGTGGATCGCCCTGTTCTTCTTCCTGCCGCTCTACCAGCAGCAGGTGCTCGGCTCCGGTCCACTGATGACCGGTCTCGGGCAACTTCCCCTCGCCGCGTCCAACATGCTGGGCTCGACGCTGGCGCCACGTATCGCGCGCCGTATCGGTGCGACCGCGACCGTCTGTGCGGCTCTGCTGTCCGAGGCCGCGGGGCTGCTGTGGCTGTCAGGCGTCAGCGCGCACGGCAGCTATGCGGTGGACGTTCTCGGCCCGAGCGTCCTGGTGGGCCTGGGACTGAGCATCGCCTTCGTCCAGCTGACCGCCCTGTCCGTCGAGGGTGTCGCCAAGGAGGACGCCGGTCTGGCCGGCGGCCTGGTCAACACCTCCCGCCAGGTCGGCGGTGCGATCGGTCTCGCGGTCCTCGCCACTCTCGCCGGCACCGTCACGAGTCACGCGTCGGTTCACCAGACGAGTACGGAGGCGCTGACCGTGGGCTATCGCGTCGCCTTCGGCGTCTCCGCCGCCGTACTGACCGCGACCGCCCTGGTCGGCGTCCTGCTCATCCGGCGCCGTCCCCGGGCCTCGACCTCGATTCCCACCACGACGCCGGCTTCCGCGGTCAACGCCCGCACCCGGTGACCGATACACCACCGACCGCCCGCACACCGCGGCACACCCGCCGCGGTGAACCATTCGAAGGGATATGCCGAAATGTTCTCCATTGACGAGGATGCCCCTGTCGTCGTCCGTCTGTCGACCGTGATCGACGCGCCGATGGAGAGGGTGTGGGCTCTGCACGCCGACGTCGACTCCTGGGCGGAGTGGAACGCGGACGTGGATGAGGCGAAGCTGGACGGTCCGCTGCTGCCCGGCAACTCGTTCAGATGGAAGACCCACGGCCTTGACATCACGTCGACCGTCCAAGAGGTCGTTCCCGGAGAGCGGATCGTGTGGGGCGGCCCGGCCAATGGCATCGACGGCGTCCACGTGTGGACCTTCGAGCGGACGGGAAGCCAGGTGACGGTCCGTACCGAGGAGTCCTGGAGCGGTGCCGTCGTGGACGCCGCCGCCGACGAGCTCGGCCGGGCCCTCCACGAGTCCCTGACCGCGTGGCTCGCGGCGCTCAAGGCACGCGCCGAGCGGACCGGCTGACGACTACGTCGGCTGCCCGAGGCGTTCGCTCGCGTCGTCCCTCGAACCCTCCGCCCTGTCCCCGCTCCCCACGACGGTTCCTCGAACCCCTTCCTAAGGCCGGCCTCATGCGCGTCACCACCGCGGCCAAGTCCGCCATCCTGACCACTACGCTCATCCTTGCGGCTACCGGCACCGCCGCCGCCCTCACCGACGAGGGCCCCGCCAGGGCCGTCGCCGCCACCCACCACACCGCTGATGTGCGGTCTTCCGCTGGAGCACCGAGGGCCTGGACATCACCTCCACCGTCAAGCAGGCCGACTACGGCAAGCGCCTGGCCTGGGGCGGCCCGGCCCAGGGCATCACCGCCGTCCACGTATGGACCTTCACCCCGACCGGGAACGGCGTCATCGTCCACACCGAGGAGTCCTGGACGGGCGCCCCCGTCCTCGCCCATCAGGCAGCCCTGCAGTCCGCGCTCGACAACTCCTTGCACAACTGGGTCAACAACCTCAAGCACGAAGCGGAGACACAGGCGGCCAGGTAGCCGCGCATCGGGCGAGGGCCGGCCGGTCGGGCAACGGGACCGCATCTGACCTGCGGGTACTCCCGCCTCAGCCCCATGTGACGTGTTTCCGATGACGCATCATGTGGAGTGCGTGGTGATTCTGGAGCCTGCCGAAAAGGGCAGCTGACCTGCGGTTTGGTAGGTGCGCATGATGTGCGTCGACCAGCAGGAATGAGGGCTGGCGGGGATCGGTTCCGGGGCACTGGCCCGTGTCTGGCCCGGATCTTGACCGTGGGTTAGTCAAAGCCGGAGTGTGCCTGTTCGCACGGGCGCTGATACTGCGGCGACGAGCCGGTTGGATTTGTTGCGGCACCCGGGCCAGTGGAGCGAGCACGGACAGGCGGTTCTCGCGAGAGTACCCCCGGCATATGTGGTCCCACCCCCGACGGCGGCTGGCAGAGGCCACCTCCGCATGTGCGGGAACCACGTCGCCGCCTCACGGTTGGCTCCTCGGAAAGGGGTTCCGAGGAGAAGTCCGAAAGTGGCGGAGCGACTGCGCGAACGCCCGCTCTCGACGAGCGGGGGCGTGGGCGGCCCCAGGGAGTGGCTGCGCGCGGGAAACCTCCAGCACATAACGTGCGTCGTACAGAGCCTGTCCTGCGGCTGAGCGAGCCGCCGGGACAGGCTCTGTGGAGCCTGCCGTCCTGTGCCTGGCTCAGTCGAACAGCGGTGCCAGCGCGGTCTCGCCCGCCAGGATCCGCCAGGCGGGCACCCGCACCGTCCGGCTCACCAGGCAGGCCTTGGCCCCATGGCCCCCGGAGGGCAGTCCGGTGAGCAGGTCGCCTCGCGCG
This sequence comes from Streptomyces nogalater, assembly GCF_039532885.1. Lineage (NCBI taxonomy): Bacteria > Bacillati > Actinomycetota > Actinomycetes > Kitasatosporales > Streptomycetaceae > Streptomyces > Streptomyces nogalater. The sequence goes on from NZ_BAAASM010000010.1 coordinate 185,131, forward strand.
TGGATGAGCCTGAGGTGCCGCGCGGGGTTTTCACCGGGCCGCGGTCCGGGGTCGATCAGCACCGCTGTGTTCTCGCCGGCGTCGGTGAACACCAGGTCCACAGGGTGTCCGCCCACCAGGGCGGCCCGCTCAAGATCGGTGATGCCACGTCCGGTGAAGTACTGCTGAAGGCGGTCGGCGAGGTCTTCGCGGGCCTCGGTCACCGGGCCGGTCGGGCCGGTCTCGGCCGTCGTGCCGCCGTCGCCCGCCCCCAGTGGCGCCGAGCGCGCGGCGAGGAGGGCCGGCAGGCCGCTCTGTTCCTGCCAGAAGGCGAGGTCGCCCACGGTGATCAACTGCGACTTGGCCCGGGTGACCGCCACGTTCCACAGGTTGACCTGGCTCGCGACCCAGTGCGTCGTGCGGGGCGGTGTGTTGGGCGCCGCCACCGGGCTGAGCACCATCACGTCGCGCTGTCCGCCCTGGAAGGTGTGGACGGTGCCGACCCGGACCCGGTCGTCGTCCTGCCACATCCGGGCCAGTGTCTCCTTCTGCGCCCGGAACGGCGTGACCACTCCCACGGTCGCGTCCGGCGCGAGCCCCGCCAGCAGCCCGTCGACCACGCGCCGCACGGCCTCCGCCTCGGCCGTGTTCCGCCAGGATCGCCCGTCGCCGCCACGCGTCGATTCCCCGGAGGGTACGTCGACCCAGCCGAGCACCGGTGCCGGGTCGGCCGCTCCCACCGGGTCGTGTCCCGGTACCTGCCGCCGCACGTCGGTCAACACCCGCAGACGACCGCCGTAGCAGTGGCCGTTGACCACGTCCGCGATCCGCGGGTGGCAGCGGTAGTGCTCGTCGAGGAGCAGCGCGCCGTCGCCGTGCTGTTCGGCGGCGTGGTACGAGGAGTACACGTGGTAGGCGAGGCGGTGGTGCTCCAGTTGCGCGGCGCTCAGCCCGGCCCGCGCCCGTGCCTGCTTCTCCTGCTGTGGTGACACGCCCGGGATGTGCCCGAGCTGCATGGGGTCACCGATGATCAGCGCCCGGCGGGCCCGGAACAGCAGGGGCAGCACCGACGGGATGGAGCACTGGCTGGCCTCGTCGATGACGACGAGGTCGAACAGCTTCGGGGCGAGTTCGAGCTGCCGCACGGAGTGGGTGCTGACGGCCCATCCCTTGATGTGGGTCATCAGGTTCTTCTGGCTGCGCTGGTAGCCGGAGCGGCGGCGGAGCGCCTGGAGCCGCTGGTTCATGAGCCCGGTGGCCTGCTCCAGGGTCTCGGCGGACAGCGCGCGGGACAGTTCCGCCGACAGACCGGACAGCGCATTCGCCGTCGCGGCCCTGGAGGCCTTGAGCCCGTCCTCATCCCATTCCTCGTGCCGGTGGACGAGTTCCCGCACCTCCCGCTCCACGGACACGATGCCGGCCAGGGACTCCAACAGCTCGGGCGGTACCGGACGTCTCGTCGCCCAGGCCGGCCACGCCGGTCCCGACCCCCCGGGGTGCTCCGACACGGCCGCGACCAGCGCGGCGAGCGCCCGCCCACGTCGCCACTCCCCGAGTTGCCACCAGGGGGCCCCGGCCGTCCTCCGTGCTCGCTCCGCCCACCGGTCCAGCGTGTCCGCGTCGTCCGCGTCCGCCGCCCAGGCCCCTTCGAGGAGAGGCAGGGCCAGCTCCAGCTCGGCGGCCCGTTCCTCCCGGTCGCGGAGCAGTTCCAGCAGCCGCGTCTCCTCACCGACGCGGTGGGCTGCCTCCGTCCGCAGCCGCCGCGCCGTGCCCCGGGTGTTGCGCAGCTCGCCGCCCACGGTGGCCGATCCGCGCGGCGGCGCCTCGACCGGTTCGGCCAGCAGCCGTTCCAGTTTGGCCGCCTCCCGCTCCAGTGCTTCCGCGTTGCCCGTCCGCATCAGCAGACCGGGCGCGATGTCGTCGCAGCGCTCGGCGACGACGTTCACGGCCTCGTTGTTCGTGGAGGCGACCAGCACCGACTGCCCCGCGGCGACGCAGGTGGTGACGACCGCCGTGACGACCTCGCTCTTCCCCGTGCCGGGCGGCCCGGTCGCCACGGTCAGTGGCTGGGTCATCGCCGAGGAGATCACCTGCTCCTGGCTCTCGTTGCACGGCCCCGGAGCGACGGGTGGCACCGGGTCCGACGCGGTGGCGGTGGTGGCCGCTGCCTGCCCGGCAAGCAGCGCGCCCAGCGCGGTGCCCGGGATCTGCCCGGTCCGCGTGGAGATCTGAAGCAGGTTGTCCACCAGCGCCTGGGTGGCCATGGCCTCCGCGCCGGACGGCACCAGCAGCACGGCCGCGTTGTGCGCGCCGGGCCGCAGCGCCTGCATGACCGTGCGCTCGCTGAGCGCGGACGGGTCCAGCGGTTCGAGTTCCGGCAGCCCCAGCTCCTCCAACAACTCCCTTATGGCGCGCAGCATCTGCGCGTCGTTGCCCTCCTGCCAGGCCGGCTGCCAGCGGGCCACCAGGTCGGCGGCGTCGCCCGCGTCCAGGAGTTCGGAGACGACACCGCTGTGCAGGGACGGCACACCACTGGGTCGGAGCACGTCCCGGCCCTCCTCGTCCGGCGCCAGCTCCATCTGCTGGACGAGCAGCGGCGCCAGCTCCACCGTCGCGCGCCGCCCCCGGCCGCCATCCCGCGCGGGCAGCGTGATCGCCGGATACCCGTACCAGTACTCCTGCCGCGTCCCCGCCTCGGTGCCCGACCCGGCCCGTCTGTCCCGCGGTCGGGGCAGCGATCCGGGCGCGACGATGTGCGGTCCACGGCCCGACTGGATGGTCTCCTCGCCCTGGGCGAGCAGGAAGTACTTCTCGTTCCGGCCGCTGTCCCGGTCGGGCCGCATGCCGGCCGCCGCCTGCGCGGTGAGGCAGTCCGCGTAGTAGCGCAGCAGCCGCTGCGCATCGACGCCGTCCCGTTCGTCCGCCTCGGCCAGCTCCCGGGCCTTCAGCAGCGCGGGGGAGCGCCGGGCGGCGTCGCCGACGCCGTGGGGCAGTGCGGGAAGCCGCACCGGTCGTGCCACCGACCGGGCGAAGGGGAGGCTGCGGGTGGCCCTGATCGTGGACTTGGTGGGCCGCTGCTCCTCCGGTACGCCGTTGCGGGCCATCTGCGCGGTCAGGTAGTCGAAGAGATCGTCCGGGGTGATCCAGCCGCCGTCTTTGATCCGGCCGTTGCGCAGCCCCTCGACGATTTCCCCGGTGAACCGGGAGGTGCCTAGGCTGGAGCCGGGTGGCGCCATCGCGGAGGCGGCTTGGAGAGCGTCGGACGCGGTGATGAAGTACACGCCGGTCGGCCGCAGCAGTGTGCTCGCCGCGGGCCGGTCCGGTTCCGCCGAAGGCCCCTTGGCGGTCCAGCCCTGCACGACGGAACCGCTGGAGCAGCAGTCCAGCAGGACCACTTTGGAGGCGGCCCGGCAGGTCTGCAGCATCCGCTCCAGGAACTCCGCCGGTACGGCTGTACCCGGCAGGTCGGCCGGGTCGGTGTCCCGGGTCAGGAAGTACAGCTGGCCGTCCTGCTCGCAGTACTCGCCGTGCCCGCTGAAGTAGAGCAGCGCGGTCTCACTGGGCTGCCGGGCCTCCAGGAACGTCTCCACGGCGTGCAACATCTCCGCGCGCGTGGGCTCGGGGGCCATCGCGCACTCGTTGTACATGCCGATCTCGGTGTTCTCCAGGACGGCCCGCATGTAGTGCAGATCGGCGCGTACGGCCGGGAGGTCGGCGTACGCCTGGCTGTCGTACGTGGAGACGCCGATGAGTAGGGCGTGACGGTCGTTGTCGGTCATCGTCGTTCAGCCTGCCGTCGTGCCCTCGTCGCCGCCGTCCGTGAGGAACCGCTCGATCAACGTGGCGTCCTCGCGTGCCTCCTTGCCGGTGATGTGCAGGACCGCGCCGTCGGGCCGCTTGACGACGATGGTCCGCTGCGGGACCCGCGCCAGCCATGTCTGCACCAGGGCGACGACGAAAGAACCGGCGCTCAGCAGCAGCCCGACGGTCTCGGCTGACGGGCCGCCCTTGTCGCCTGCTCCCACCGGGCCGCCAGGCGTGGGCAGGTCAAGCCTGGCCGTGGAGTCCGCCTCGGCGAGTACGGCGAGCAGTTCGCGTGCCTCCTTGCGGGCGCGCAGCGGGTCTTCGTCGACGACGGAGATCCGGTATCCGGTGTGGTGGTCGGGCATGGCTTCTCGTGCTCCCCGTGAGTTCCCCGGCTCCTTGCCGGGCGAACGACACTAGCGCCCGGCACTGACACCGCAGCGCCCGTTCGGCCTTGCCTCACAGGTCGTTGGCGTGAAAGTGCTTGCCGATGGCCGGGGCCCGTGCGTTCCCTGCCGGGTCAGGTCACGCGCGATTCCGGGCGGTTCCAGGTCGGAGAGCACAGGGACGCGTGCGGTCCGGGTGTGGATGACCTCCATACGGAGGGTGTCGGAGCCGCGGGTGAGCCGGACGTGGGAGTCCCGACCGGCGACGTGCCCATGCCGTACGGCCTCGGCGGCCGGCCCGGCGGTGATGAGCGTGAGAGTGTCGTTGACCCAGCCGCCGTACGGGCGTCCCCATGTGCAGAGCCGGTGGAAGAGCAGCCTACGGGCGAGGCGTGCGCGAGGTGCTGGACGCGGGCGGGGTCCTTCCGGAGATGAAGGAGGAAGTGGCCCGGGGCTCTACTCGACTCCGTGTCCACAGCGGACCCGAAGCCGATCGCCTGCGGTCCGTTCGGGCCGGACAGCACGTTGGTCGGCTTCAGATCACGGTGCGGGGAGCGGGTCGTGGGCGGCCACGTCCCGGCTCGGCGAGCGGCGCCTGCGTCGGCGGCGCCTGCGTCGGCTCGGGCCGGGCGCCGATGTCAGTGCCGTCTGCCACGCTGCCGTGCATGACGTGGACGGCATTCAAGGAGCTTTCCTTCTACTGGACTACCTGGACCCTGTTCGAAGCCCTGTGGATCGGCATGCTGTGGTCTACACGCAGCCGCGTACCCGGGCGCGCTGTCTACTGGTTCCGGCCGGCGAGGCGCATCCGGCGCCGGGCCTGCGAGAGGCGTGCCGGCAGACTTCTCGAACAACTGGAGCGGCAGGGAGTACCGGAGCAGGACCGGCCGGACAAGGATCAGCTCGTCGACCGGTGGCACCGGATCGTCGCCGGTCGATGTGCCGCCGTCCCCTTCCAGGTGGGGCCTCTCCTCCTCGCCGTCGCACCCTTCTGGCCGTTGAGGCCGACGCCCGAAGGGGACACTGCCGGGTCGCTGAAGATGTTCGTCGCGCTCGCGGTGTACAGCGTCGTATCCATCGCCCTCATGGCCGCCGACGAACGGGCCACGGCCGTCTCCGACCCGGCCGGGCTGGTGACGTCGAGGGCGGCGCTCTTTCTTGAGGTACTGCTGGAGAGGCCGGGCGAACGGCGCTCCCAGGATTCGGCTCTCGACAGCCATGGCAAGGCCTTCGGCCGGTTGTGCAGCGCCCTGCGTACTCAAGCCCGGCACCTCACGCGCGAGGCGTCGGCCACGGTGCGGGAGAAAGTCCGCCAGGACACGGAACGGCTGATCGCGGCGCTCACCCAGTCGAACGAGCGCTGCCTTCTCTCCGAGGGAACGGACCGTGAGACGGCCGTATCCGAACTGGCCCGCCTGGTCTCCAGCGCTCTGCGTCACAGCTGCCGTCCCCGGAACAGCCGCGACACTCTGCTCGTCGTCGGACCGCACGTGCTGCCGGACGCCCCGGCACCGGAGACCACGGCTGATACGACGAAGGAGCCCCTGCCCAACCGCCTTTTGCGCTGGACCGGGTGGCTCGTCGCAGCTGCGGCCCTGTTCACCGGCGCGGTGGTACTCCCGGGCGGCGGAGCCGCCGCGGACGTGCTCCTCCTCGCGGGCACGTTCAGTGTCGCGGCCGTCTTCCCGCCCCTGCGGGCGGTCCTTGGCCGAGCGGTCGCCGGGATGTCCGGCTCAGTTCCGGCCGGCACCGAGGCGGTGCCGGACCAGGCGCCACGGCCGCCGACTCCGTCGTCGTCCTCCGCCTGTCCTCACTGTGCTGACCGGTCGTCCGTCACCGTGGGATCACCAACGGTAAGGTGACGACTGATCGGGGCGGGCAGAACGATCCCGCATGGCATGAGGGGGAGGGCGACGAGACGACATGGCCGCGCTGGAAGAGAGCCAGGGGCGCACCCGGGACCAACGGTCGGTGTTCGAGCGGTATCAGGACGCGGCGGCCGATGCCGGTGAGCTGGAGTCCTCTCTGTTCTCCGTCGAGGTCACCGCGGACGGCCGGCCGACCGACATCGAGCGTGAGGAGACCGAGGGCGGGGTGATCGAGGACATCACCTCCCCCTTCGACCCCGAGCACATCGACATCGACACCCGGACGACGACCGTCGATCTGCTGCTGTCTCGGCTGCGCAACGAGATGATCGACCTCGCCCCGGACTTTCAGCGCAAGGCGGGCATCTGGACCGACGGCAAGCAGAGCCGTCTCATCGAGTCACTGCTGCTCCGCATCCCCATCCCGTCCTTCTACGCCGCCGAGAACAAGGACGGCAGCTGGGCCATCGTCGACGGCATCCAGCGCCTCACGTCCATCGCGCGTTTCGTGGAGCCGCAGACGGTCGGCGCCGATCCACTGGAGCTGACGGGCCTGGAGTACCTGCGCAACTTCGACGGGGCGGGTTTCGCGGACCTCTCCGGAAAGCTCCAGATCCGGCTGCGCGAGACAGAGGTCGTCGTCCACGTCATCCGGCGTGGCACGCCCGAACCGGTCATGTTCAACGTCTTCGCGCGCATCAACACCGGAGGCGAGCCCCTCACCCGGCAGGAGATCCGGCACGCTCTCATCCCGGGACGGGCCCGCACGCTGCTCGCGGAGCTGGCGGAGACCGAGGAGTTCCGGCGGGCCACCGGGCACAGCGTTGTCGGCGACCGGATGGCCGACCGCGAGATGGTCCTTCGCTTCCTGGCTTTCCGGATGACCTCCCCGCACGCGTACAGGCCCGGTGACTTCGACGCATTCCTCGCCGAGGCGATGCACCAGGTGAACCGTCTCGACAGCGCGGAGGAGGATCGGCTGCGGACCGAGTTCGTCACGGCGATGCTGGCGGCCGAGGAGATCTTCGGCCACCATGCCTTCCGGAAGTACCGCCGGAACCAGCAGCGCAAGTCACCCATCAACAAGGCCCTCTTCGAGGCGATCGCCGTCAATCTCGCGAGCCTCGATGACGACGATCGGGACGTGCTGCGGCAGACCGACGTCCTCGACGCCTTCGCGGAACTCATGGAGGACGCGGAGTTCGAACGCGCCATCTCCGTCGGCACCGGTGATGCCAGGAAGGTACGGAAGCGGTTCGACGCCGTCCAGGAACTCTTCGGGAACGCGCTCGACGAGACACGGAGAGATCCCGCGCTGTGATCAACCACATCAAGCTGATCAACTTCAAGGCGTTCCGGCGCCTGGAACTCCCTCTCGGCTCGCTGACGCTCCTGACCGGCCTCAACTCTTCTGGTAAGAGCAGCGTGTTGCAGGCCCTGGGGCTGCTGCGGCAGTCGTACGAGACTCAGATGCTCATCCGGACCAGGCGCGCCGGGGGCGGATTGCTGCTCAACGGCGATCTCGTGGCCCTGGGCACCGCACAGGACGTGCTACACGAGGACTTCGGGCCCGTGGAAGAACTCCCCACCGTCAGCGAGCCGCTCGTCGGCCTCGTCATCGAGGAGGACGGCGAGCAGCGCACGTGGGCCGCCGCGTACGACATCCGCCATCCCGACCAGGACGTCATGCCGCTGGCAGAGGGGTCGGTCCGCTCGCACCTGGCCGAGCAGCCTTTTCAGTACCTGCACGCCGACCGCATCACCCCTGCGGTCACGTACCCCCGGTCCCACCAGATCGCCATCGCGCGGGGATTTCTCGGCGTGCGCGGTGAGCACACCGTCAATTACCTGCGACACCACACGGAGCAGGAGGTGCCCCGAGAGGTGCCCGACGGTCCGCTGCGTCATCGAGCCGCCACGTCGCCCCAGCTTCTGGACCAGACGATCGCCTGGATGCAGGAGCTGTGTCCGGGCGTCAACATCGAGGCGGACCCGATCGAAGGCACGGACTCGGTCCGTCTCTCCTACGGCTTCGGCGGCACCGCCGGCATCAACGCCACCCGGCGCCGCCGCCCCACCAATGTCGGTTTCGGTCTCACCTACGCACTGCCCGTCGTCGTCGCTTGCCTCACCGCGACCCCCGAGAGCCTGATCCTGCTGGAGAACCCTGAGGCCCATCTGCATCCGAAGGGGCAGAGCAGGATGGCAGCACTGCTCTCCGCGGCAGCGGCCACCGGGGCCCAGCTGATCGTCGAGACGCACAGCGACCATGTGCTGAACGGCGTCCGCATCGCCGTGAAACGGGGCGTGCTCCAACCGGAGGACACGGTTGTGCACTACTTCAGCGGAAACGGAGCGGGCACCGAGGTCGTCACCCCCCGCATCGACAAGGACGGCATGGTCGAACAGTGGCCCGAGGGGTTCTTCGACGAGTGGGAGAACTCGCTCGACCAGCTGCTGGACTGACGGCACAGGGCGACACAGGGGGGAGAAAAGCGTGCCACTGCTGTTTCTGAACGAGAAGTCCTGGGGGACGGCCTGTGACCCAGCCCGGGCCGAGCGGGCCATGGCCGACTTCGTGGACGCCGTCCGTGCCGCCGCCGCCGCGGACGGTCCGGGTACGGCCCTGGTGAGCGAGGTCGACGTCAAGGCACTGGAGATCGCCGAGGGGTATCCCGTCAACAAGTGGATCGGCGTCAGTCCGCGCCATCGCGTCCTGTGGCAGCGCCTCCGCGGCTTGCAGGGCAGATCCCCCGTGCGGAGCGTCTTCCCGACGGAGAACGCCGCCGACCATCTCGAATACCGCCACGACGGCGAAGTCGTCCTCGGACTGGGTGCCGCGCACTTCATGGACGGCATCGCGGTCAGTCTTCCGGTGGCGCGGCAGTGGCAGGCCGACAGCGTCGCTCTGGAGCGCGGCGAACTCGTCGAAGACGATGACGGCACTCTGGACATGCGGCACGACACCGTCGTCGTCCGTCATCTGTCCGCGGAGCCACATCTCGACGGACACCTGGAATGGATCCGGAAGACGCGCAGCGAGGGCGTCACCACCGGCCCTCGTATCTGGGACAGCCGGGCCGACCTCTACCCCCACCTCACGTTCCTGCCGCGTGTCGAAGGCCAGCTCGGCAGCCTGAACCCGCACTGGGTCCTCTCCGTACGGCGAGCCCTGGAGCGGCTGGAGGAAGCCGTCGCCGCATGGGATCCGGCGACCATGGCCGAGCCCGAGTGGCGGACCAAGGTCAGCCCGGAGGGCGAGACCCGCAAGCGCGTGTGCCGTTTCACCGATCTGGACGGCGAAACCCGCACGTTCGACCTGCATGCCCGGTTCACTCCGGGCGCCGGCCGCATTCACTTCCGCCTGGTCCCGGAAGAACACACGATCCGCCTCGCGCATATCGGCGGCAAGATCCGGCCGGACCTCTGAGTTACACCCGCCGGCATCACCGCCCCTTGCTCCCGGCGGCCATATCGAAAGTTTCGTGGCGGCCTCGAATGTCGGACGCCATAAATTAGGAACCTGGGGTCCTCTCGTCAAGGCTTGTCGCCGGAACTGATGGCAAACGACGCCTGCCTCGGGGCTTGACAAGCAGCCAGATTCCGCCTGGCTCGCTGGTGTTCGAAATATTTCGGGAAGCGAATCGAAATTGCCTCTGTGGAGAGTGTTGACGATCCACCGTCAACCCCCAATCATCCCTGTCTGAGGCATCGGCCGAAGTTCGAGATAACGAACAACGCTGCCGCGTGCCGGTTCCTCGGCTGAGCCGCGATGGAGTCCCCATGCCAGTGTCGAAACACCGCCGCTGCCCGCCGGGCGACACCCGACGGCCGCCCGGGTGCCGTCCGTGCCGGTGGGGATCACCGGGTCCCGTGACGGCCGTAGCCGCGGTGTCCGGTGATTCCGTGTTGTCCCGGTTCCGGCCCGCCCCGTCCGGCTGCCGAGTGGGGGCGGACGACGCGTCCCCCCGCGCCTCAGTCCTTCCGTGATCTCTACCCTGGAGGCACAGTCATGGGCTCGTACGCCCTTCCCAGAGCCGTTATCCACCGGAAGACCCGCGGCCTGCTGTTGGCGCTGTTCGTCGGCGTCCTCGGTGTGGTCACCGCACTGGTCGCGCCGCCGACCGCACACGCCGCCGAGACCACGCTCGGTGCCGCGGCGGCGCAGAGCGGCCGCTACTTCGGCACCGCCATCGCCTCGGGCAGGCTCGGCGACTCGGTGTACACGTCGATCGCCAATCGTGAGTTCAACATGGTGACGGCCGAGAACGAGATGAAGATCGACGCCACCGAACCGCAGCGGGGCCAGTTCAACTTCACCTCCGCTGACCGCGTCTACAACTGGGCGGTGCAGAACGGCAAGCAGGTGCGCGGTCACACCCTGGCCTGGCACTCCCAGCAGCCCGGCTGGATGCAGAGCCTCAGCGGCAGCTCACTGCGCCAGGCGATGATCGACCACATCAACGGCGTGATGGCCCACTACAAGGGCAAGATCGCCCAGTGGGACGTGGTGAACGAGGCCTTCGCCGACGGCAGTTCGGGAGCCCGGCGCGACTCCAACCTGCAGCGCACCGGCAACGACTGGATCGAGGTCGCCTTCCGCACCGCGCGTGCCGCGGACCCGGCCGCCAAGCTCTGCTACAACGACTACAACATCGAGAACTGGACCTGGGCCAAGACCCAGGGCGTGTACAACATGGTCCGGGACTTCAAGCAGCGCGGCGTGCCGATCGACTGCGTCGGCTTCCAGTCGCACTTCAACAGCGGCAGCCCGTACAACAGCAACTTCCGCACCACGCTGCAGAGCTTCGCCGCCCTCGGCGTCGACGTGGCCATCACCGAACTCGACATCCAGGGCGCCTCGTCCTCGACCTACGCCGCGGTGACCAACGACTGCCTGGCCGTCCCGCGCTGCCTCGGCATCACCGTCTGGGGGGTGCGCGACAGCGACTCCTGGCGGTCCGGTGACACGCCGCTGCTGTTCAACAACGACGGCAGCAAGAAGCCCGCCTACACCGCCGTCCTCAACGCCCTCAACGGCGGCTCCACCACCCCGCCTCCTTCTGATGGCGGACCGATCAGGGGCGTCGGCTCCGGCCGCTGCCTGGACGTGCCCGGCGCCGCTACCGCCGACGGCACCCAGCTCCAGCTGTGGGACTGCAACAACGCGACCAACCAGCAGTGGACCTACACCGACTCCGGCGAACTCAGGGTCTACGGCAACAAGTGCCTGGACGCTGCCGGCACCGGCAACGGCACCAAGGTCCAGATCTACAGCTGCTGGGGCGGCGACAACCAGAAGTGGCGCCTCAACTCCGACGGATCCATCGTGGGCGTCCAGTCCGGTCTCTGCCTCGACGCCGTCGGGGCCGGCACCGCCAACGGCACCCTGATCCAGCTCTACTCCTGCTCGAACGGCAGCAACCAGCGCTGGACCCGCACCTGACGGGACCTGCCACGAAGAAACCTGCCACGAAGAAACCTGCCACGAAGAAGAGGGTGAGTCGATGAAGTCCTACGGTGCGGCTCCTCCCGCGCCTCCACGAGAACATCGCTGGTGGTCCCGGGTCGCCGCCGTGGTGGCGGCGGCGCTCGCGATCGGCATGCTCTCCGCGGTGAATCCGGCGCCCGCCGAGGCGGCGACGGTGGACACCAATGCCTGGTACGTCCTGGTCAATCGCAACAGCGGCAAGGCGCTGGACGTCTCCGGGGCGTCCACGGCCGACGGTGCGCGGGTCAGCCAGTGGACGCGCAGCGACGGAGCCAACCAGCAGTGGCAGTTCGTGGCCTCCGGCGACGGCTTCTACCGCCTCAAGGCCCGGCATTCGGACAAGGTTCTCGACGTGGCCGGCGCCTCCACCGCGGACGGTGCCGCGATCCAGCAGTGGGCCGACCACAACGGGGCCAACCAGCAGTTCCGCCTGGCCGACTCCGACGCGGGATACGTGCGGCTGATCAACCGCGCCAGCGGCAAGGCGGTGGAGGTGCAGGGCGCCTCCACCGCCGACGGCGGCAACGTCGTCCAGTACACCGACTGGGGCGGCGCCAACCAGCAATGGCAGGTGGTCAAGCTGTCGTCCGGTGGCGGCGGATGCGGCAGCGCCCCGACGCTGGCGAGCGGGACGCACACGATCCAGAGCGGCGGCAAGACCCGCAGCTTCATCCTGAGGGTTCCCGCCGACTACGACAACAGCCACCCCTACCGGCTGATCTTCGCGTTCCACTGGCGGGGCGGAACCGCCGGCGACGTCGCCTCGGGCGGCACGAGCGGGAACGCCTGGTCCTACTACGGCCAGCAGGAACAGTCGAACAACAGCGCGATCCTCGTCGCCCCTCAGGGCCTCGGCAACGGCTGGGCCAATGCGGGCGGTGAGGACATCACGTTCGTCGACGACATGATCCGGCGCATCGAGGGCGGCCTCTGTGTCAACCCGGCACAGCGTTTCGCCACGGGATTCAGCTGGGGCGGCGGTATGAGCTACGCACTCGCATGCAGCCGGGCGAACGTCTTCAGGGCCGTCGCGGTCATCTCCGGCGCCGAGATCAGCGGGTGCGGCGGCGGCACCCAGCCCATCGCCTACTTCGGCATCCACGGCGTCAGCGACTCCGTCCTCAACATCGCGCAAGGACGGTCCCTGCGCGACAGATTCGTCGGCAACAACGGCTGCACCCCCCAGAACCCACGCGAGCCCGCGCCGGGCAGCCGAACGCACATCACCACCACCTACTCGGGCTGCCGTGCCGGATACCCGGTCCAGTGGGCCGCGTTCGACGGAGGCCACATACCCGGCCCGGTCGACGGCTCCTCCGGTGAAAGCGGCGTCGCCACCTGGACCAAAGCAGAGATCTGGAGGTTCTTCGCACAGTTCCAGTGACACGCCCGCACCATGGAGGGGAGCCAGGACGGTGATCCCGGCTCCCCTCCTGCGACGACCGGTACACGGTCGCCCAGGCCGCGGCGGTCCGGTGGGCTTACCCGCGAGCCGTCACTGGTCCGCGGTGAGCTTCCCGGCCGAAGACGGCGCGCGCTGACCGGGGAGGGGAAGAGAGAGCCCGGCCCACTCACCCCCCTTGCGTTCCCTCCGCCGATGGCGGTGGCTGGAAGCAGGCGGTGACGTCCTTGCCGCGAGGGCAGCGGCGGACCTGCCAGTCGTCGGCGAGGGCGTCGACCAGGAACAGCCCGCGCCCCCCGAGGGCGCCCTGATCGGCCTGGCGTTGCTCGGGCAGCCGCGGTGAGGCGTCGTGCACCGTCACGTGCAGGCACTGCTCGTCCCAGGTGAGGATGAGCTGTGCGGCGCTGTGGGCGTGGACATGGGCGTTGGTGACCAACTCCGAGACGGCCAGCACCACCGAGTCCACCAGAGCCGGTGCCCTCCGTTCCCAGCCGAGGGCGCACATATGCGCACGCGTCCAGTCCCTGGCTTCCTTCACTCCGGCGCTGACCGGCAACGAGCGCGCCCACCCGACCGCCTTCATGGATGAATCGTCCGCCATGGTCTCCCCTTCAGCCGACCCACGGTTTGTTGTCCCGTCTGCCCCGGTACGCGGCAGCTCAACGTGAACCGGCGGTGATGCTCCGTGGAGCCGGCGTCCGTCAGGCGGCGAGGGCCTCGCGGAGGCTGGGGTAGCAGGGGATGAGGGTGTCGACGCCGACGATCTCCAGGGTGCGCATGACGGAGTCGCGCGGGCCGGCGAGGCGCAGCCAACCGCCGGTCGAGGCGAGGTCGAGGCGGGCGGCGAGCAGGACGTTGATCCCGCTGGAGTCCATGAACGTCACATCCCGCATGTCGATGACGACGCGGGGCCGGGTGCCGAGGGCACCGGTGTCCAGGGCCTGGACGAGGGGGTCGACGCTGGTGTGGTCGATCTCGCCGCTCACCGTGACGACGCTGACGCCGTCGGCGGCGGTGGACACGACTTCCAGCGGCTCGGGGCGGTGCCCCTTCTCGATTTCCACGACGGTTACCCGGCATCCTCGGTCTCGGCTACGACCTGCATTCTGTCCTGCGCCATGCCCGGCATCGTACGAGGCGACGCCGTCGTGTGGCATAGCCAACAGTCCGATTACCCTGGCTTGTCCGGACCGATCGGGGGTATTCGCGTCCACAGGCATGAGGGAGCAGAGGCGGTGCGGATGGTTCGGGCCTTGGTGGGCGAGGACAGCATGACGGTCCACTCGGATGACGCTCTACTGAGCGCTGTGGTGGCTCTGGACGGGCAGGGATCCTGCATCGCCAAGGCCCGTCACGCGGCTGCCGGGTTCCTGACCCGGATGCGTTCCGAGCGTGGGGTGGCGGTCTCCCGGCGGGCCGTGGAGCTGACGCAGTTGGTGGTGAGCGAGCTGGTCACCAATGCGCAGAAGTACGCGGCCGGGCCGATCCTGATGGATCTGCGGATCGTCGGCGATCTGGTGGAGGTCCAGGTGTGGGACTCCGATCCCGTGCTGCCGGTGGCCCGGGCCGCCGATGTGGGCCGGGTGGGGCAGCACGGTCTGGAGATCGTCATGGCCGTCTGCCAGGGCTTCGAAGCGATGCGGGAGCCGGTCGGCAAGCGCATCACCGTCCGCCTGGCCCTGACGGACGATCCGCTCGGCGGCGGCGCCTACTAAAAGCCTTCTCGACCGCTACAAGGGCCTCCTCGTGGAGGCCCTTCTTGTGCTGGTCAGCCGGGCGCCGTCGGGTGCCGTGGGGAAGAGGGGCGGAATTTCCGGCGGCGTTCGGAAAGCGGTGTCTCCGGCCGAATCCCGACGTCGTGTGCCAGTCGCTCCGTTGTGGCGCCGAAGCGTGGTGCGCCCCGCTATGAGCTGCCCTGACGTGCGTCTTTTCACTGTCTGGACCCTCGAATGTTTCGGGCCGCCAGGCGACACGTGCGAGAAGTATTGACGCCGTTCCCTGGTTCCCTATTCTTCAGTTGGCCGAGATTGCGGCTGGCGTTCGATATATCGGACATGCCATGGCGTGCCGGGCTCGCAGAAGGCCGCGGACGACCGGCCGTTCACCACAGTCCGGACAACCTCTGACGAGGCCGACCGGAACCGCCTACAAGGTTGAGGAAGTCCCCATGCACAGAGGAAGTTTCAGCCGCAGGCATCCGACCGCGGCGCTCGCCGCCGTGGTCGCGGCCCTGGCCGCGCTGGCGGCCTTGCTCGTCGCCACCCCGGCCCAGGCGGCCGGCAGTGGCGCCTTGCGTGGTGTCGGGTCGAACCGGTGTCTCGATGTACTGGGCGGGAGCCAGACCGACGGCACGGCCCTGCAGCTCTACGACTGCTGGGGCGGGACCAACCAGCAGTGGACGCTGACGGACGCCAACCAGCTGACCGTGTACGGCAACAAGTGCCTCGATGTCCCGGGCCAGGCCACCACGCCCGGTACCCGGGTGCAGATATGGACCTGTTCCGGCGGTGCGAACCAGCAGTGGCGGGTGAACGCCGACGGCACCATCGTCGGCACGCAGTCCGGGCTGTGCCTGGAGGCCGCGGGTGCCGGCACGGCCAACGGCACGGCGGTGCAGATCGGAACGTGCAACGGCGGCGGCCACCAGAAGTGGACCGGCCTTACCGGGACCCCGCCGACGGACGGCTCCTGCGCCCTTCCGTCGACGTACCGGTGGTCGTCGACGGGCGTGCTGGCGCAGCCGGCGAACGGGTGGGTCGCGGTGAAGGACTTCACCACCGTCACGCACAACGGCAAGCACCTCGTCTACGCGTCGAACGTGTCGGGATCGTCGTACGGCTCGATGATGTTCGGTCCGTTCACGAACTGGTCGGACATGGCGTCGGCCGGCCAGACCGGCATGAGCCAGGCCGCGGTGGCGCCCACGCTGTTCTACTTCGCGCCCAAGAACATCTGGGTGCTGGCCTACCAGTGGGGTGCCTGGCCCTTCATCTACCGCACGTCGAGCGACCCCACCAACCCCAACGGCTGGTCCGCCCCGCAGCCGCTGTTCACCGGGAGCATATCGGGCTCCGACACCGGCCCCATCGACCAGACCCTGATCGCCGACGACAAGAACATGTACTTGTTCTTCGCCGGTGACAACGGCAAGATCTACCGGGCGAGCATGCCGATCGGGAACTTCCCGGGCAACTTCGGCACGTCGTACACCACGATCATGAGCGACACGAAGGCCAACCTCTTCGAGGCCGTACAGGTCTACAAGGTCCAGGGCCGCAGCCAGTACCTCATGATCGTCGAGGCGATGGGGGCGAACGGGCGCTATTTCCGCTCCTTCACGGCCTCCAGCCTGAACGGGACGTGGACCCCGCAGGCCGCCAGCGAGAGCAACCCCTTCGCGGGCAAGGCCAACAGCGGTGCCAACTGGACCAACGACATCAGCCACGGTGACCTGGTCCGCAACAACCCCGACCAGACGATGACCATCGATCCCTGCAACCTGCAGTTCCTCTACCAGGGCAAGTCCCCCACCGCGACGGGCGAATACAACCGACTGCCGTGGCGCCCGGGTGTCCTCACCCTCCAGCGCTGACCCGACCGGCGTGGACCGTACCGCCCGCTGACGGGCACTCACCACCTTCAAGAACCCCGGCCGTGCGACGGCCGGGGTTCCTCTTCGAGCTGCGCCGGGCGGCTTTCAGGTGGTGAGCCGTGCGCGGTGGGCGCGCTCGTCGTTCTCCGGGGTGCGGTCCCGGTCCTTCCGCTTGGGGGCGGCGAGTTCCGTCTCCTGGTGGTGGTAGACGCCGATGGGCTTCGGGGCCAGCTTCTGCTTGTTCTCGGTCACCTTCGCGCGGGTGCGTACCACGGCGTAGAGGCCGGAGTCCGTGGCGGAGCCCGTCTTGTACTGCTCGTACTCCTCGGGGGAGAGGTACTTCGCCTTGAAGACCCGCAGGACGGCCTCCGCGCCGAGCCCGCCGCGCACCACGACCTCCTGGGAGGCCTTGGCGAAGTTCTCCGCGCTGCCTCCGTTGTCGCCGAAGACGGCCGCGAGCTGCACGGGGTCGGTGGTGTCGTAGACCCTGCCCTCCTCGACCCTGGCTCCCTCGGGCAGCCGCACCTTGGCGATGCGCGACTCGTTCTCCGCCGCCCAGGCCGCGGCCGTCTTGAGGCTGCGGGTGAAGGAGACCCAGGACGACTTGACCTTCGCCCTGCTGCCGGCGCGGATGTGATCGGCGGCGGACTTGGTGGCGTCGTGGCCGACCGGCGGGCGCAGGCCGTTGCGCAGGGGCAGTTCCTCGGGGCGGAGCGTGCGGTAGAAGACGTTGGGGTCCTCGCTCTCCGACTCTCCCTCGGATTCGGGGTGGACGTCCCGGTAGCGGGGCATGATGGCGCGCAGCGCCCGCTCGGACAGGCTGTCCCGCTCGTCGGGGTGCGCGGCGCGCAGGCGCTCCAGCTCCTTGGTCTTCTTGGCGCGCAGCAGTTGGGCCGCGAGCGTGACGCGCTGCTCGGGGGTGAGGGTGCCGGTCTCCACGGACTGCCTGGAGCGCGGGTCGGTCACCGCGACCCGCTGTACCACGGGGGCGAGGGCCCGGACGGCCGCCGCGTTGCCCGCGGTCCGCTGGAGGTGGAGCAGCGTCCCGGGGCCCGGCGGGAGGGTGCCCGGCCGTGGTCCGCGCGCGAGCGTCTGCCGCTCGTCGTCCTGTGCGCTCCGGCGCGCTCGACGTCCCTGGGCGTACATGCACCGCTCCTTTGCCGGGTCAGCTCCCGCGCAGCGTATCGGGCCTCTCGGCGGCCCGAACACCCGGTTCCGCCCCGCATGGTGCGCCCGCGGTACGTCGCGGTGCCGTCGCCGTAGTGTCACGAACGTGTCCTGGGCGCGAGCGCGAGGCAACCCGGGCAACCTCGGCGACTATCCAAGAGGTCAGAAAGCCACACGGGTGAAACAGTCACCCGGACCGCTCGCCGGCAGAGGACGGACACCAGCATGCGCACTCGGAAGATCTCGGCACTGACCATGACCGCCGTGGCCCTCGGCCTGGCACTGACGGCATGCGGCGGCGACGGTGACTCCACGACGTCCCCGTCCGCCACCGCGGGCAGCTCGTCGGCCACGGCCACGGCCACGGCCACGGCCACGAGCACTCCGCGCTCCGACGGCGCGGAGACCAAGCCGTCGGACGAGGTCACCTTGTCCGCCACCGCGAAGGGCGAGCCGTCGGGCACGTCCTCGAAGGGCAAGCCGTCGGGCGCTCCCGCCAAGTCCGGCCTGAAGTGCACGGACAAGATCAACTACGCGGGTGACGCGCGGTCCAACGCCGAGATCAACTCCATCGGCGAGGAGACGGGCACCTGCCCGCCGGTGCAGAAGCCGGCGTCCGACGACAAGAAGTGCACGGACAAGATCAACTACGCGGACGACGTGCGGTCCAACGCGGAGATCAACTCCATCGGCGAGGAGACGGGCACCTGCCCGCCGGTCAAGCGGAAGTGAGCACGAAGCCGGAAGGGGCCGGCACCCACGGGTGACGGCCCCTTCCGGCTTCCTCCGGCTACCTCTTTCGGCGCCAGACCAGCAACAGCACGGCCACCGCGCCGCCCGCGAGCAGCAGGGCGCGGTTGTTGCTCCGGGCCCACCGCGCACCCTGCGCGGTGGTCTCCAGTACCGGGTCGGGCAGCCGGTCCTGTGCCTGGTGCGCGAGGCCACCCGCCTTGTCCTTGAGCCGTACGGCCTTGGCGGCCGCCTGTTCCTTCACCTCCGCGGCCTTGACCGCGGCCTGTTCCTTCACCTCGGCGGCCTTGACCGCGGCCTGTACCTTGACCTCGGCGGCCTTGGTGGCGGCCTGTTCCTTCACCTCGGCGGCCTTCTCCTGGGCGCGGGCCTTGACATCCGTCTTCGCCGCGAGTGCCTCGACCGTCTCGCCCAGCTCGTGGCGGGTCTGCTCGACCTGGTCGCGCAGTTCCTCGGGGCTGGACGCGGTGGGCTCGTCGTGGGGCGGCTGGGTCATCGGTGCGCACTCTCCTTGATCTCGGTCACATCGGCCTTCACGTTCCGGATCGCCTGCTCCGGTGTGGGCGGCGCCGCCTCGGCGATCTGTTTCTTCCCGGTCAGCGCCATCACCGCGGCGATCACACCCAGCGCGGCGGTGACGATCAGGGCCGCGGCCCACACCGGCAGCGCCACGGCCAGAGCCGCGATCACGGTGGCGACCAGGGCCTGGAGCGTCAGGAACCCGAACAGCCCGGCGCCGCCGAACAGCCCGCCGCCCTTGCCGTAGCGCTTGCCTTTCTCCTTCATCTCCGCCTGCGCCAGACGGAGCTCGCCCCGCACCAGCTCGGTCAGCTGCTGCGAGGCCCGCTGGACCAGCTCGCCCACCGGTTCGGATCCGTGCGCCTGATGGCCTGCCTCGTAGTGGGGCTGCGTACGGGACACGGCGATCACCTTCCAGATGTGCTGTGCATGGCATGCGGTCTTTCCGTCGTGCACACGCGGGTACCCAGGTGCGGGCGGTTCACCGTCCCGTCATCGGTGACCGGTCGGGGCTACGGCGTCCAGCTCGGCCCACACCGTCTTGCCGGACGGGGGATACGGTTCGGTGGCCCACCGGTCGGCCAGCGCGGCGACCAGGAGCAGGCCGCGGCCCGACTCCGCCTCCTCCGGCCGGGCCGTCGTGGCGGGCGCGGGGAGCCGGTCGCCGCACGCGTCACTGACCGCGACGCGAAGGGTTCCGGAGGTGCCGTCGAGGACGAGGGCGAGCCGGAAGCTCCGCCCCCGCACCCGGCCGTGCACAGCCGCGTTCGCCGCGAGTTCGGCGACCACGTGCTCCGCGCGGTCGATGACGGTCGGTGACAGCCCCCAGGCGTGCAGCTCTCCGACGGCGAGCAGTCGGGCCAGGCGGGCGCCCCGGCGCGTGGAGGACAGCAGCTGGGAGAACGAATGTGCGGAAGCGCTGGGGAGTTGGGGTTTCGTGGGGGTCATGGGACCACCGTGGCGGGCGCGCGCGGCGATGTTCCAGAGGCTCACCCCGTACGCTGTGTCAGCGTACGGGCACATTCGGTAGACAGTACGCACTCCCTGACGTCACTCTGGGTGCTGTCGAGCGCGGGGGACGCAGCACGGTACGTACGCACCTGGAGGTGGCCGCGGATGACACACGGCGGCGCGAGCGAGAACGAGGACGACCTGACGGCCTGCGAGGCGGAGCGGGAGCCCGATCCCTCCGACAGTCTGCGGACGTTCGGAGCGGTCGTCCAGGCCTTGCGCGAACACGCGGGACTGAGCAGGGAGGAGTTCGGGCGGCTGGTCCAGTTCTCCAAACACACCGTGGAGTCGGTGGAGTTGGGCAGGCGGATGCCCGACGAGTCCTTCGTGGAACGGGCGGAGGAGGCGACGGGGAACACGGGCGCGCTCCGCAAGGCCGCGAAGTACCTGACGCGGGGAGAGGCGGGACTGGCGGCGTGGTTCCGACGCTGGGCCAAGCTGGAGAAGGTCGCGGTGAGCCTGTGCACGTACGAGTGCCGGTTGGTGCCGGGGCTTTTGCAGTCGGAGGGGTATGCGCGGACGCTGTTCGAGAACCGAATCCCCCTGCTGACCGATGATCAGATGGAGGCGCAGGTGGCGGCGCGTTTGGAGCGGCAGAGAATGTTGTACGAGCGGCCGACCGTACCGTTTCACTTCATCGTCGAGGAGCACGTCTTCCTGCGGAAGCTGGGCGGTGCCGAGGTGATGCGCGCTCAACTGGACCACGTGCTGGACTGCACGGCGCCCCGTAACGTGACGCTGCAGATCATGCCGGTCGATTCCGAGACCCACCCTTGCATGGACGGCCCTCTGCGGTTGCTGGAGACACCGCAGGGGCGGCGAATCGCGTACTCGGAGGGGCAGGAGAACGGTCGGTTGATCGCCGACCCGAAAGACGTGAGGCTTCTGTACCAGCGCTATGACACACTGCGGTCGCAGGCCCTGAACCCCACACTCTCACGGGGTCTGTTGGAGCAACTGCGAGGAGAGCTATGAGCACGACCGAACTGGCCTGGTTCAAGTCCAGCTATAGCGGCAGCTCGGGTGACGACTGCGTTGAGGTCGCCGTCACGGAGCAGGCCGTGCACGTGCGCGACTCCAAGGACGTCACGCGCCCGGACTTCGCCGTCGGCCGGGACGGCTGGGCTCGGTTCGTGCGGTACGCGGCCGGAGGCTGACGCGCGGGGGAGGCGTGCCGTCCGCGTCGGTACGCCTCCTCCGCTCACTTCAGGTGCGTGGCCAGCGGCAGGTTCTGGCGGCGTATGTCCGTAGCCACCAGGCCCGCGACGCGCTGTGCGCCGTAGGTCTCGAAGTGTGTGTGGTCGTCGCAGAAGAACGCGCCCACGGGCCCCGAGCCGTAGTCGCCGTTGTTCGGGCAGAAACCCAGGCTGTTGTAGAGCGAGACGCTGAGCGACTGCAGGTCGATGACCGGCGCTCCGGTGGCCGCACCGGCGGCGAACGTCTCGGTCACGAAGCCGCGGTTCTTCGTCGCCGTGCCGCCGGAGCAGGTGATCGCGGCGACCGGGGTGAGCAGCACCGGGTGGGCGCCCCGGGCCAGGGCGGCCCGCGCCATCATGGTCGCCAGCTGCTGGTAGCGGGCCGTGCCGACGTGCCGGGGGCAGGTGCGGGAGGAGTCGTTGATGCCGAACTGGATGAACAGGTAGTCACCGGCCTTCATGCCGGTGGTCGCGTCCAGCATCCCTTGCCAGCGCGCCGAGTACGACGGGGAGTTGAGGACGCACTCGCCGTCGGAACCCATGGTGCCGCTCACGTTCGACTCGTACAGCCAGGTCTGGATGGAGCGGCCGGCCACCGCCTGGTTCCTGACGGTCACCTCGCCGTCGAACAGGGCGCCGAACCGGCTGCCCCAGCCGACCGGGCAACGGCCGCCGGGATTGGCCATGGTGGAGTCGCCGGCCAGCCAGACCGTGATCGGGGCCGCCGTGGCCGTGGCCGTGGCCGTGGACGTGGCGCGGGGGGCGCTCGCGCAGCCGGGTCCGGGCCGGGGGCCGTCGGCCGCCGAGGCGAGGCCGGTGCCCAGGCTCGACAGGGCCAACGCCAGGACGGTGCTGACGAGGATGCGTAAGGTCTTCATCGAGGCCCTCCGGGGCGTCAGGGACGCGTGGACGGCTGCGGCGAACCGGTCGCCGTACCGGCCGGCAGCAGCGGGCAGGTGGCCCGGTACTTCGAGACGCCGGACGGGTCGGCCAACGTCGGGCACAGGAACGGGGAGTAGCGGGCGTCCTGGTCCACGAACGTCTTCAGCCAGGGGATCAGGATCCGCATCTCCAGCGTGTTGGGCCGGGTGGGGAAGAGGTGATCCGCCCCGGCGAGCTGGAGGTACGCGCTCTTGGTCGTGGCCGGGAGGGTGGCGGACAGGCCGTCGAGGTAGGCCGGGGTGACCGTGGTGTCCGCCGTACCGCCCATGATCATCGTCGGTACCCGGTCGGCCGTCGGGTTGCCGGAGGGCTTGAACGGCGCCAGGGCGACGGCGGCCTTCAGCGACGGACGCCGCTCGGCCGCGACCAGCGCGCCGCCGCCGCCCATGGAGTGGCCCACCACCGACAGCCGGGCGGGGTCCACCCGGTCGCGTACCGGGCTCTTCTGGGTGAGGTAGTCCAACGCGGCCAGCAGTTGCGTGCCCCGGGCGGTGTCGAAGTCGGTGCGGCTGTTGGTCTCGACGCCGATCACGACGAAGCCGAACGAGGCCAGCCAGTGCCCCATCCACGCCTCCTCGTCGGCGAAGCGGGCGGTGTAGCCGGGCACGATCGCGACCGCGCCCCAGGTGCCCTGGCCGGTGTCGGTCGGGTAGTAGATCATGCCGCCGTTGAAGCCGTTGCCGGGCGGCACGGTCAGCTGGGCGGTGGCGAACGTTCCCCGGGTGGCCGAGACACTGGCGAGCGTGGGGTCCGGGCCCCGCTGGTACGGGCTGCCGGCGGTCGTCGCGAGGCCGGTGTGGTGCGGGCTGCCGACGGCTGTCGCCGGGGCCGTGTGGTGCGGGTTTCCGGCGGGCGTCGCCGAGGCCGTCGTCGCCGTGGTGGTGAGCAGTCCGAGGACCACCACAGACAGGACGGCGATCTGCCGCCACGACCTCCGGACCGGCAGGACCGGATGGACCGGCCGGACCGGATGGACCGGATGGACCGGCCGGGCGGCCCCGGATCCTGCTGACGCGTGGGCTTGTGCGGGTTCAACGGGCATGAGCGTGAGCCTCCTTGACCGACAAGGGAGCGCCTGGTGGGCGAGGCGTGAGAGCAGGGCGCGGCCCGAAGGGCTTGTGTGAGCGCTCCCGGAAGGTGGGGGGTGGGGGCGGGCGAGCGGGTACGAGCCGGTGTGCGGGAAGCCGGGCCGCAGCGCCTCAGGCAGTCTCCCGACGGTCCTCCGGCCCTGTCAATCGGGGGGCCAAGAGAAAGACACGCATCTGAACATTGCCGAACACGAACTCTGACAGAATCCTTGACCGGGGCATCAGGGGATCCCTAACCTCACACGCCGTGGGAGCGTTCCCATCCCGCGTGAGCGCATTGCCGTCCGAGCCCCCCACCCCTCGGAGGTCATCGTGACCGACGCACACCCGTCTGCCCGCCCCCCACAGCGCTCCCGGAGGACGAGACACCGGCTGACCGTCGGCCTGGCCGCCGCCACGCTGGCCGCCACCGCGCTCGCCGGACTGCCGGGGACCGCCCACGCGGCGACCGCGCGGCAGGTGGAACGCCTCGACCGGGGCCTGACCAGCGTCCACACCGGCGGCGGCAACCTGGTGTCCTGGCGCTGGCTCGCCACCGACCCGGACGACGTGGCGTTCAACGTCTACCGTGGCGGCACCAAGCTCAACTCCTCACCCGTGACCGCCTCGACGAACTACTTCGACCCCGGCGCCCCCGACTCGGCCGACTACACGGTGCGCGCGGTGGTGGGCGGCACCGAGCAGCCCGCCTCCGAGCACGCCCTCCAGTTCCGGCCCGGCCATCTCGACGTACCGCTCTCCCCGCCGGCCGGCGGCACCACCCCGGACGGCGTGGCGTACACCTACGAGGCCAACGACGCGAGCACCGGCGACCTCGACGGCGACGGCCGGCTCGACCTGGTCCTGAAGTGGCAGCCGACCAACGCCAAGGACAACTCCCAGTCCGGCTACACCGGCAACACCTACATCGACGGCATACGGCTGGACGGCACCCGGCTGTGGCGTATCGACCTGGGCCGCAACATCCGCTCCGGCGCGCACTACACCCAGTTCCAGGTGTACGACTACGACGGCGACGGCAGGGCCGAGGTGGCGATGAAGACCGCCGACGGCACCCGGGACGGCACCGGCGCGGTCATCGGCGACGTCTCCGCCGACCACCGCAACTCCGGCGGCTACATCCTGTCCGGGCCCGAGTACCTGACCATGTTCGACGGGCGGACCGGCAAGGCGATGCAGAGCGTCGACTACGTCCCCGCCCGCGGCACGGTCTCCTCCTGGGGCGACTCCTACGGCAACCGCGTCGACCGCTTCCTCGCCGGCACCGCCTACCTGGACGGCGCCCGCCCCTCCCTGATCATGGCGCGCGGCTACTACACCCGTACCGTCATCGCCGCCTGGGACTGGCGCGACGGTCGGTTCACCCGCCGCTGGACCTTCGACACCAACTCCTCCACCAACACCGGCAAGGGATACGACGGCCAGGGCAACCACTCCCTGTCCGTCGGGGACGTGGACGCCGACGGCAAGGACGAGATCGTCTACGGCGCGATGACCGTGGACGACAACGGCGCCGGCCTGTGGACCACGCGGCTGGGCCACGGCGACGCGGCCCACCTCGGCGACCTCGACCCCTCCCGGCCGGGCCTTGAGTACTTCAAGGTCGACGAGGACTCCGGCAAGCCGGGCTCCTGGATGGCCGACGCCCGCACCGGACAGATCCTGTGGCAGACGGCCTCCGGCTCCGACAACGGCCGGGGCGTCGCCGCCGACATCTACGCCGGCAGTCCGGGCGCCGAGGCGTGGTCGGCCTCCGACACCACCCTCCGCTCGGCGACCGGCGCGTCCCTGGGCCGGGAACCCTCCAGCGTCAACTTCCTGTCGTGGTGGGACGGCGACACCGTCCGCGAACTCCTCGACGGCACCCGCATCGACAAGTACGGCACCTCCGGCGACACCCGGCTGCTCACCGGCTCCGGGGTCTCCTCCAACAACGGCACCAAGTCCACGCCCGCCCTGTCCGGGGACCTCCTCGGCGACTGGCGCGAGGAGGTCGTCTGGCGCACCGCCGACAACCGTGCCCTGCGGATCTACTCGACCCCGCACCAGACCGGCACCAGGATCACCACCCTGCTCCACGACACCCAGTACCGCACGGCACTGGCCTCGCAGAACACCGCCTACAACCAGCCGCCCCACCCCGGCTTCTTCCTCGGCGCCAACATGCCCACCGCACCGCGTCCCACCGTCTACACGCCGTGAACGGCGGGCACGGGCGGACCCGCCGGGGGTCCACGGGACCGCTCGTGGTGAGACGGTGGTCAGCCGGGGGCGGGGCGGTCCCGGTGGGTCACGGCGTGAGGAGGGTCTTGATGGCGCGACGCTCTCCATGGCCCGGTAGCCCTCGCGGGGCCGCGCGGCCGGGATGCGTCACGTCTTCCAGGTAACCGGCTTTCCGGCGCCGCACTCCGCCGGCTGACCCGCACCTGCCTCGAATAAACGAACCGCACCCAAGCCCAACGGGACTTGTTTGTTAGCGCTGCAATAGTTAGCGTGTTAACTATGGAGGGTGTGCAGCGGGAAAGCACGTTGGAGCTGATGCGGTGGGTTGTGTGGGGGCAGCGACGCATCGCTGACGACTGGATACGGGAACGCGGCCTCACGCACGAGCAGAGTGCTGTGCTGGCGTACTTGTCGAAGAACCCGGATGCCATTCAGCGGGATGTCGCGCGGGCCATGCGCACCAGCGCGCCGAGCGTCTCGCGGCTCCTGGCCGGACTGGAGCGGCGGGGACTCGTAGAGCGCCAGACGCAGGAGGATGACACGCGAAGCCGTCGGGTGCATGTCACTCAAGCGGGCTCCGAACTGATCCAGGGTTTCGAAGAGGCCATGGACCGCGTCGAGGAGTCGATCCTCGCGCCGCTGGGCGCCGCAGAGCGGGCTCGACTCCATGCGCTGCTGGAACAGCTCGCCTCCCGGATCGAGCCACCCAGCACTCCCTGACCCGGCTCCACTGCTCCGCACGGCGGCCGGAAGCCCGCGGTCAGGACCGCGGGTTCATTCACCAGCAGTAAGGAACGCGTGTATGACTCACATCGCGATCATCGGTGCCGGTCTTGCGGGACTGACACTGGCGCGAACCCTGGCAGTTCATGGAATCCCGTCCACGGTGTACGAGGCGGAGACGTCCGATCGGGCCCGGAGTCAAGGCGGCATGCTCGACATCCATGAATACAACGGACAGCACGGGATCCGTGCCGCCGGTCTGATGGACGGCTTCCGTTCCCTCGTCCTCGAAGGCCGCCAGGCATCCCGCGACGTGGCGCCTGACGGCACCGTCCTGGCGGACCGACCCGATGACCCCGCCGGAGGCCGTCCCGAGGTGCAGCGTGGCGAGCTGCGACAGTTGCTGCTGGAATCCCTGCCTGCCGGGAGGGTCGTCTGGGGTCACAAGACGCGGAGCGTCCGGACCCTCGCCGACGGCCGTCACGAAGTGACCTTCGCCAACGGATCGACGATGGTCACCGACATCCTCGTCGGTGCCGACGGCGCCTGGTCGAAGGTCCGGCCGCTGCTCTCCGATGCCACGCCCGCCTATGCCGGACGCTCGATGGTCGAGACGTACCTGTACGAGAGCGACACCCGGCACCCCGCCACCCTGGCGCTGGTCGGCGGCGGGTCGATGACCGCCTACGACGAAACCACCCGCATCGGTCTCGGCGTGCACCGCGAGCGCGGGGACACCCTGCACTCCTACGCCATGTTCGACCAGCCGCTCGACTGGTTCGACGGCATCGACTTCGAAGACGGCCCCGTGGCCGCCCGCACCGTCGCGGCGATGTTCGAGGGGTGGGCGCCGGAGCTCGTCGCCCTGGTCGCGGACAGCGACATCCCGCCGGTTTTCCGCCCCCTGTACGGGCTGCCGATCGGGCACCGCTGGGACCATGTCCCTGGAGTCACACTCATCGGAGACGCCGCCCACCTGGCACCGCCGGACGGCGAAGGAGCGAACTGGGCGCTCTTCGACGCGGGCCGGCTCGGCAACGCCATCGCCGAACAGCCCGAGGACATCGACGCGGCCATCCGCGCCTACGAAGCCGAGCTCTTCCCACGGAACATCGACACCGCGACCGCCGCCGCGGCCTACTACCCCGACTTCCAGCCCTGCTGACCACGGCGACTCAGGCGGGCGGCGGGAGCCGTCCCGTGCACATGGATGCCGCGGCCTCCCCGTCCGACCCGCCTCATCGCACGTCGGACAGGGTGCCGCGGTACCGGCGAATCACATGTTGATCATGTGGCCGGCCAGGCCGTGGATGGCCTCCTTGACCGCCTCGCCGAGCGTCGGGTGCGCGTGCACGTTGCGGGCGACCTCGTGGACCGTCAGGTCCCACTGCTGGGCCAGGGTCAGCTCCGGAAGGAGCTCGGTGACCTCGGGGCCGATGAGGTGGGCGCCGAGCAGCTCGCCGTGCGTGCCGTCGCTGATGACCTTGACGAAGCCGACGGGGTGACCCAGGCCGTGCGCCTTGCCGTTCGCGGTGAAGGGGAACTTGGCCACCTTGACGTCGAAGCCCCGCTCGCGGGCCTGGGCCTCCGTCCAGCCGAAGCTCGCCACCTGGGGCTGGCAGTAGGTCGCCCGCGGAATCATGGTGTAGTCCAGCTCCATGGTCTCCGCGTCGGCGATAGTCTCCGCGGCCACCACGCCCATGGACTCGGCGGCGTGCGCCAGCATCAGCTTGGCGGTAACGTCACCGATCGCGAAGATGTGCGGCACGCTGGTGCGGCACCGGCCGTCGACGTCGATGGCGCCGCGCTCGGTGAGGCGGACCCCGGTGTTCTCCAGGCCGTAGCCCCGCACGTTCGGCGCGAAGCCGATGGCCTGGAGCACCTTGTCGGTCTCCAGCGTCCGGCGCTCGCCGTTCTTGTTGACGGTCACCCGCACCCGCGGGCCCGAATCGTCGATGCTCTCCACGGCCGTGCCGGTCAGCACCTCGATGCCGAGCTTGCGGTAGTGCTTCGCCAGCTCCTTGGAGATCTCCTCGTCCTCCAGCGGGACCATGCGGTCGAGGAACTCGACAATGGTGACGTCCACGCCGTAGCTGCGCAGCACATAGGCGAATTCCACACCGATGGCGCCGGCGCCCGCGATGACGATGCTGTCCGGCAGCGTCTCGCTGAGGATCTGGCTCTCGTAGGTGACCACGCGGTCCGACAGGGAGGTGCCGGGCAGCAGCCGGGGCGTGGCGCCGGCGGCGATGATGCAGTGGCCGAACGTCACCTCCTCCGTGCGCCCGTCCGGGGAGGACACCGTCAGGCTGTGGTCACCGGTGAAGACACCCCGCCCCTCGAACTGGGTGATGGCGTTCTTCTTCATCAGGTAGTGAACGCCCTTGACCCGGCCGTCGGCGACCTTGCGGCTGCGCTCGTGGGCGACCCGGTAATCCGCGGACACGCTGTCGCCCACGGTGATCCCGTACGCCTTGGCCTCGTTGGTGACGAACTGCACCATCTCGGCATTGCGCAGCAGCGCCTTGGAAGGGATGCAGCCGACGTTGAGGCAGACCCCTCCCCAGTACCGCTCCTCCACCACCGCGGTGGACAGGCCGAGTTGTGCGCTGCGGACCGCCGCGGTGTAGCCGCCCGGGCCCGCTCCTAGAACAACGACATCGAAATGTTGGCTCACAAAAAGTCGATCCTCGTCCGACCGTGGCTTCCCGCGCAACCCCTTCAGGTGCCGGGTGGTCCCGGAGACACACCCCCGGGACCGCGCGCCTTGCCTGTTCAGCTTCCGGCCGCCGGGTCCGTACGCCCCTCGAAGGCGGCCAGGATCCGCTCCGCCGCCAGCGTCGCCGTCAACTCCCCCTCCCGGACCCGGCGTTCCAGATCCGGCGCGGCCGCGCGGACCGCCGGATCGGCGTGCAGCCGGCCCAGCAGCTCGTCGCGGACCATCGCCCACACCCAGCCGACCTGCTGGTCCCGGCGCCTGTCCGCCAGCCGCCCGGTGCTCTCCAGCAGCCGGCGGTGCTGCTCCAGCCGCTCCCACACCGTGTCCAGACCGGCCGACTCCCGCGCGCTGCAGTGCAGCACCGGCGGCGTCCAGAAGGCGTCCTTGCCGTGCATCAGCCGCAGCGCGCCCGCCAGTTCCCGGGCCGCGGCCCGCGCGTCCCGCTCGTGCGGGCCGTCCGCCTTGTTCACGGCGATCACGTCGGCCAGCTCTAGGACGCCCTTCTTGATGCCCTGCAACTGATCGCCGGTGCGGGCCAGGGTGAGCAGCAGGAAGGAGTCGACCATGCCGGCGACCGCCGTCTCCGACTGGCCCACCCCGACGGTCTCCACCAGGACCACGTCGTAGCCGGCCGCCTCCATCACCACCATCGACTCCCGGGTGGCCTTGGCGACCCCGCCCAGCGTGCCCGCGCTGGGGGAGGGCCGCACAAAGGCCGCCGGATCCACCGCGAGCCGCTCCATCCGCGTCTTGTCACCGAGGATGGAGCCGCCCGTGCGGGTCGAGGACGGGTCGACGGCGAGCACCGCGACCCGGTGGCCCAGCGAGGTCAGCATCGTGCCGAACGCGTCGATGAACGTCGACTTGCCGACACCGGGCACCCCGCTCACCCCGATCCGCCGCGCCCGGCCGCTGTGCGGCAGCAACTCGGTCAGCAGCCGCTGCGCCAGCTCCCGGTGCTGTGGCCGGGTGGACTCCACGAGCGTGATGGCACGGGCCACCAGGGCCCGCTTCCCGTCGAGCACACCCTTCACATACGTGTCGAGATCGATCGCTGCCATCGGCTTACAGCTCGTGACCCAGGTCGGCCGCCAGCCGCTTCACCAGGTCGTGGGCCGCGTCCGGGATCACCGTCCCGGGAAGGAACACCTCCGCCGCGCCCATCTCCCGCAGGGTCGGCACGTCCTGCGGCGGGATCACCCCGCCCACCACGATCATGATGTCCTCGCGGCCCTCCTCGGCCAGCTTCTCGCGCAGCGCCGGCACCAGCGTGAGGTGCCCGGCGGCCAGCGAGGACACCCCGACCACGTGCACATCCGCCTCGACCGCCTGCCGGGCGACCTCCTCGGGCGTCTGGAACAGCGGGCCGACGTCCACGTCGAAACCGAGGTCGGCGAAGGCGGTCGCGATCACCTTCTGGCCGCGGTCGTGGCCGTCCTGGCCCATCTTCGCGACCAGGATGCGCGGCCGGCGCCCCTCGGCCTCCTCGAACGCCTCCACCAGGGCCCGGGTGCGGTCCACCGACGCCGACTGTCCTGCCTCGTTGCGGTACACACCGGAGATCGTACGGATCTGCCCGGCGTGCCGCCCGTACACCTTCTCCAGGGCGTCGGAGATCTCGCCGACCGTCGCCTTGGCGCGGGCCGCGCGCACCGCCAGCTCCAGCAGGTTGTCCGTGCCGTCGGCCGCCCGGGTCAGCGCGTCCAGCGCGTCCCGGCAGGCGGTCTCGTCCCGCTCCGCCCGCAGCCGCCGCAGCTTCTCGATCTGCTGGGCGCGCACGGAGGAGTTGTCGACCTTCAGCACCTCGATCTGTTCGTCGCTGTCCACCCGGTACTTGTTCACGCCGATCACCGGCTGCCGGCCGGAGTCGATGCGGGCCTGGGTACGGGCCGCAGCCTCCTCCACGCGGAGCTTCGGGATGCCGGCGTCGATGGCCTGCGCCATGCCGCCCGCCCGCTCGACCTCCTGGATGTGCGCCCACGCCTTGCGGGCCAGGTCGTACGTCAGCCGCTCCACGTACGCGCTGCCGCCCCACGGGTCGATCACCCGGGTGGTGCCCGACTCCTGCTGGATCAGCAGCTGGGTGTTGCGGGCGATGCGCGCCGAGAAGTCGGTCGGCAGCGCCAGCGCCTCGTCGAGCGCGTTGGTGTGCAGCGACTGGGTGTGGCCCTGGGTGGCCGCCATCGCCTCCACACAGGTGCGGGTGACGTTGTTGAACACGTCCTGAGCGGTCAGCGACCAGCCCGAGGTCTGCGAATGGGTGCGCAGCGACAGCGACTTGGGGTTCTGCGGGTCGAACTGCCTCACCAGCTTCGCCCACAGCAGCCGGGCCGCCCGCAGCTTGGCGACCTCCATGAAGAAGTTCATGCCGATCGCCCAGAAGAACGACAGCCGGGGCGCGAACGCGTCCACGTCCAGGCCGGCCTCCCGCCCCGCCCGGATGTACTCCACACCGTCCGCGAGGGTGTACGCCAGCTCCAGGTCGGCCGTCGCACCCGCCTCCTGGATGTGGTAGCCGGAGATGGAGATGGAGTTGTAGCGCGGCATCCGCTGCGAGGTGTACGCGAAGATGTCGGAGATGATCCGCATCGACGGCTTCGGCGGATAGATGTAGGTGTTGCGGACCATGAACTCCTTCAGAATGTCGTTCTGAATGGTCCCGGCCAGCTTCTCGGGCGGTACGCCCTGCTCCTCCGCCGCCACGATGTACAGCGCCAGCACCGGCAGCACCGCGCCGTTCATCGTCATCGACACGGTCATCTTGTCCAGCGGGATGCCGTCGAACAGCTGCCGCATGTCGTAGATCGAGTCGATGGCCACGCCCGCCATGCCGACGTCACCGGTCACCCGCGGGTGGTCGCTGTCGTAACCCCGGTGCGTGGGCAGGTCGAAGGCGACCGACAAACCCTTCTGACCGGCCGCCAGATTGCGCCGGTAGAACGCGTTGGACTCCTCGGCGGTGGAGAAGCCCGCGTACTGCCGGATCGTCCAGGGCTGGTTGACGTACATCGTCGGGTACGGGCCGCGCAGATACGGCGCGATGCCCGGGTAGGTGCCCAGGAAGTCCAGGCCCTCCAGATCGCGTCCGGTGTACAGCGGCTTGACCCCGATGCCCTCCGGGGTCTCCCACACCGATTCCGCGTCCCCGGTGGCCCGCCGCAGCGCCGCGCGCCACTCGTCCTCGGTGCCGCCCGTGACCGGGGTGCCCAGCTCGATGCCGGAGAAGTCGGGGATTCCCATCAGGACACTCCCATGCGGTCGAGGGTCGCGGACAGCACATCCACGGCGTCACAGCCCGCGAAGACGTACGAGTCGATGCCGGGGTACTCGCCCCGGCCCGCCAGGAACACATGCCGGGCCCCGGCCGCGCGCAGCGACTCGGCCACCTGCCCGGCCTGTTCGGCGTAGAGCGCGTCGCTGGAGCACACCACGGCCTCGGTGGCGCCGCTGCCGGCGAAGCCGCCCTCGGTGACCGGCTCGATACCGCCGGCCTGGAAGAGGTTGGCGGCGAAGGCCGCACGCGCGGTGTACTCGGCCGGGGAACCGATCGTGGCCAGATAGATCCGGGGCCGGGCGCCGGTCTTCGCCAGATGGGCGTCGGAGCGGGCGCGCAGCTCCTCGTACGCCTCGTCCCGGCGCACCCGGGGCAGCCCGCCCGAGGGCGGCTCGGGGGCGGCCGGCCGCTCGACCGGCTTCTCGGCCAGCAGCGGGAACTCGCTGACCCCGGTGATGGGTTCGCGGCGCCTGGCGAGCCGCTTGGAGCGCTCCGCCCAGGTCGTGGCGAGGTCGGTGCGCAGCCGGCCGGAGCGCAGCACGGCCGCCTGGCCGCCGTCGCGCTCGACGGACCGGAAGTACCCCCAGGCGGCCTCGGCCAGGTCGGCGGTCAGCCGCTCCACGTACCAGGAGCCGCCCGCCGGGTCGACGACCCGGGCCAGATGGGACTCCTCGATCAGGATGGCGGAGGTGTTGCGGGCGATCCGCCGGGCGAACGCGTCGGGCAGCCCCAGCGCGTGGTCGAACGGCAGCACCGTCACCGCGTCCGCGCCACCCACCCCGGCGGCCAGCGCCGCGACCGTGGTGCGGAGCATGTTCACCCACGGGTCGCGTCGGGTCATCATCACCGGCGAGGTCACCACGTGCTGCGTCTGCGCGCCCGCCCCGGGCGCCCCGCACACCTCGGCGACCCGCGCCCACAGCCGGCGCGCCGCGCGCAGCTTGGCGATGGTCAGGAACTGGTCGGTGGTCGCCGCGTACCGGAACTCCAGCTGGGCGAGGGCCTGTTCGACGCCGAGCCCGGCCTCGGTCAGCTCCCGCAGATAGGCCACACCCGTGGCCAGCGAGGCACCCAGCTCCTGCGCGGCCGAGCCGCCCGCCTCGTGGTACGGCAGCGCGTCCACGGTCAGCGCGCGCAGCCCCGGGTACCCCTCGGCGCAGCGCACGGCCAGTTCGGCGTACGGCGCGAAGGGCAGCGCGGTGCCGGTACGGGCCTCGTACCCGAGCGGGTCGCCGCCCAGGTTGCCGCGCACCGCCCCGGCGTCCACGCCCTTGTCGGCGTACAGCCGCAGCAGGGCCTCGGCGGCCCGCCCGGTGTCCCGGCCGGCGTCCAGCACGACAGGGGCCAGGTCGAGGTACACGCCGTGGAGAGCGCGGCCCAGCTCCGTGACCGGGATGCCGCCCTCGCCCAGCACCAGCCAGAGCGAGGTGCCGCCGTTCTCCAGGTCGGCGAGCACCGCGTCCGCCGGGCCGTCGCCGAGCGCCGTGTGCCGCTGGCGCACGTCCCAGCCGCTCGGGCCGGTGCCTCCCGGGCGGCCACCCCGCACGAAGGGGGCGAAGCCCGGCAGGCCGGGGTCGGGCGCGCCGTCGCGCGCGGTGTACAGGGGGCGGGTGCGCAGCCCGTCCTCCAGCGTCGTGGACAGGGCGTCTTCCGCTGCCTC
The DNA here is from genome assembly GCF_039532885.1 of Streptomyces nogalater. Lineage (NCBI taxonomy): Bacteria > Bacillati > Actinomycetota > Actinomycetes > Kitasatosporales > Streptomycetaceae > Streptomyces > Streptomyces nogalater. The sequence goes on from NZ_BAAASM010000010.1 coordinate 218,925, forward strand.
GCCGGACAGTTCCCCGCCTGACCTGCGCAGTACGCCCTCCACCAGGCGTTGCCACTGCTCGTGTGTCGCGTCGGGGAACTCGGCGGCCAGGGAGAGCCCGTCGTCAGGCAGGACCGTCATGGTGCGGATGCTAGGGCAGGGCGCTCAAACGGGGGTGAAGCACGGGCTGTGAGGTTTCTCTTCTTGCGAGGGTGATCTGTGCCATCCCCAGGGGTCGGAGGGCGCCGCCCGGGCGTTGCCGGGGCGCCGGCGGCTGCGGACGGTGACCCCGGCGGCCCGGGCCGATCCAGTGAAACCGCGGAATGAAGCGGACTGAACGGTGCTTATGCCGCGAACCGCGACCGGGAGGGCCGGATGTCCCGGTCGCGCATCGTGTCGCTGTTGGGCCGAACGGGTGACTTGGCGTAAGAATTGGCTGGTGCAATTGGTCGCGAGTCAGGTCAGGGGGAGCCGGTGAGCCGTTACGACGTCACCGATGAACAGTGGGAAGGGCTCGCCCAGGTCGTGCCGTTGCGGGGCCGGGACTCCTGGCCGTCCGCGGTGAACCACCGCTCGCTGCCCGACGCCGAGACCGAGACCCGGCGCCGGTTCGTGGTCCTGCGCGTCAACGTCTTCGCGGACGCCCGGGAAGTCGCCGAGACCCTGATGGCCGGGGTACCGGTACTGCTCGACCTGTCCGGCGCGGAGGGTGAGGTCGCGAAGCGCGTCCTCGACTTCAGCACCGGCGTCGTCTTCGGCCTGGGCAGCGGGATGCACCGTGTCGACCGCAACGTCTTCCTCCTCACGCCGCCCGGCACGGAGGTCAGCGGCCTGATGGAGGGCGCGGGGCTGTCGGGGACCTGACGGCGCCGAGCGCCGTGCCCGCCCCCCCGTTCGGGGGAACGTTCCCATGGGAAAACGGTTCGGCGGGGAAGTGGGGCTCTACGGTCCGCGTATGGCCGTGTCCTTCGTGTTCGACGAGCCGCCGGCGGCCGGCGTCCCCGCGCTCTCCGGTGCCCGGCCCGACATCCGGTCCCGGATCACCGAGTTGCGGCTGTCCGCCTTCGCCGGGCACCGGGGCGCCGGGTTCCCGCTCGGGCCGGTCACGCTGTTGGCGGGGCCCAGCGGCACCGGCAAGACCACCGCGCTCGCCGCCTGCGCGGCACTGGCCCGGCTCGGCGGCGGCGCCCCGCTCGCGGAGGCGTTCCCGGACCCGGCCGCCTGCGTACCCGAGCGGGCCCGTCCCGACGCCGAGGGGCGCCGGGGCTTCCGGATCGGGTGCACGGCCGACGGCGCCGAGGGCCCGGTCCGGCTCGACATCGCCGTACAGGCCGAACCGGACCTGCGGATCGTGGGGGAGCGGCTGACCGCGCGCGGTGTCGTCCTGCTCCAGACCGCGCTGCGCGACCCCGGGCGCCGTAGCGTCCAGGCCGCCTGGCACACCGCGGGCGCCACCCCGGTGACCCGCGCCCCGCTCCCCGACGACCGCCTGGGCACCGCCCTGCTGCCGCTGCGCGTGGCCGGCAAGACCGACGGGCAGCGCCATGTGCTCGCCGCCGCCGAACAGATGGTCGTCGCCCTGCGCTCCGTCTTCCCCTGCGATCCGCGCCCCGAGTACATGCGCCTTCCCGTCCCCACCGGCTCCGGTCGGCTGCTGCCCGGCTGCGACAACCTCGCCGACGTCCTGTGGCGCACCCGCGCCGAGTGCGCCCGCCGGCACGGGCACCTGGTCGAGGCGGTGCGCGCGGGGTGCGCCGGCCCGGTGACCGACCTGGTGGCCGAGCCGCTGGCCGACGGCACGGTACGGGCGCTGCTCGACCGCGGCGACGGCGTCCGCACCCGACTCGCCCGGCTCGGCGACGGCGAGCTGCGCTATCTGGCGCTGACCCTGGTGCTGCTGACCGGGCCGGGCGTGCTGGCCATGGACGCCCCGGGCGAGGTGCCCGACGCGCTGCGCACCCTCACCGTCCTCGCCGACGGCTTCGACCGGAGCCTGGATCCCGTCCAGCGCCGGGAACTGCTGCGGACGGCCGCCCGGATGGGCCGGCGCGGGCACATCCGGTGCGTGGCCGCGGTGCACGACACCTCGTGGGCCGCCGGAACCCCGGACGTCACGGTGGTACACCTGAACGCGTGACCGAACACCCCGACCTGGCCGCCCTCCAGCGCCGACTGGCCGAGTTCGCCGCCGCGCGGAACTGGCAGCCGTACCACACACCCAAGAACCTCGTCGCCGCCCTCTCGGTGGAGGCGTCCGAACTGGTCGAGATCTTCCAGTGGCTCACCCCGGAGGAGTCCGCCCGGGTGATGGACGACCCCGGTACGGCGCACCGGGTCACCGACGAGGTCGCCGATGTGCTGGCCTATCTGCTCCAGTTCTGCGAGGTCCTCGGCATCGACCCGCTGACCGCGCTGGCCGCCAAGATCGACCGCAACGAACACCGCTTCCCGGTGCCGGGCCCCGGCGACGGGCAGGGAACGGGGGGCGGGCAGGGCGCGGGAGGCGGGCGGGACACCGGGGCGACGGGCCGTCAGGAAGCCGGGGCGGTGGACCAACAGGCGGACTCCTGAACTCCGTTATTACTCTCCGCAGTCGAAGCGCGTGACGGATCCGAATTGTTGTCCACTAATTTCCGTCTTCCTCTGGCTTTTCGCCTCAACCACCCTCACTCTGGGTAGTGGACAAGGGAGTTCAGGAGGCCGTGCCAGAGGGTGCGGCAGACGGACGGGGGCATCGTATGGATGCGGTACGGCTCATCCTCGCGAGCAGGCGGGCCCTGGCGGGCGGCGCCGACGCGGGGGAGATGATGGCGGAGGTGTGGCAGGCGCAGGCCCTGGCCCAGGCGATCGGGAGCCGCCTCGCGGTCTCCGGCCCGCCGGAACTGCGCGGCGAGGCGCTGGGGCTGACGGAACTGGCGGGCCGGGGCTGCGGCGTCCTGGACCCGCCCGAACTCGACCCCGGTGATCTGCGCGCCGCCCAGCTCACCGAGCTGGACGACGCCCGCGAGACCCTGCTCTGCCTCGGTGGCCTGCTCGGCGAGGTCGGCATATCCCTGGTGGGCATGGCCAGCGCCGCCGCCGACGAGACGACGTACTGGCAGTGCATGGAGGCGATCGACGCGGCCGACGAGTCCCGTGACCGCGTACTGGAGATGCTGCGCAAGCTGGCGGCGCGGGCGGCGATGGTGCCGGAGGACGTCCAGGACAGCCCGTCCGGCGTATGACCGCCGCCCCCATGCCGTGACGCCGGCTACGGCCGTATGTACGGACGGGTCATGATCTCCATGTTGTGGCCGTCCGGGTCGTCGAAGTAGGCGCCGCGGCCGCCGAAGAGACGGTTGATCCGGCCGGGCTCGGTGCGGCGGGGATCGGCGTAGTAGGTGACCCCGATCGTTTCCAGTCGGGCGATCATGGTGTCGAACTCCTCGTCGGGCACGAGGAACGCGTAGTGCTGCGACTGGATCGGCTCGTCGCGCTTCTCGTAGTAGTCGAGCGTGACGCCGTTGCCCAGGTCGACGGGCAGGAACGGCCCGAAGGGCGCTCCGACCTCCAGGCCCAGGATCGCCGCGATGAACTCGGCCGACAGCTGACGGTCCGAGGCGTAGACGGCGGTGTGGTTCAGCTGGACGGTGCCCCGTGACGCGGGCTGGGCGACGTGCTGCTGGTGGTCGTGTGACATGGCTGGATGTGTCTCCGAGTGCTGGATCCGCTGTGGAGCGCCACGCGTGGGCGGCGGGAAGTCGAACGCGGAGACAACGGCGGGCCTCTCGCCCGCCTCGCGCTCACGCCGAGGCCGGGCGCCTCACTCGTGTATGGCCCATGGCCGACCCGGCAGTCACATGAGCGACTCTAACAGGCCGCGTTCTGCGAAAAAAATTGCAGCAAAGTCGATAGGGCACGACCGAATGCGGGTGACGGGCGGTTGCCGCAGAAACAGAAACAGGAATAGAAACAGAAACGGTGTGTTGTGTAGCCGTACTCGTTCCGTCATCTCGAAGGAAAGCGGATAGTACTGACTCTTTGCCGGTGTCTCAACTCTGGATGCGTCAATGGGGCAGCGGAGTTAGCGTGCTGGTGTCCACGGAAAATCCCTGTCGCCGAATTGGGAAACGCCAGCAGAGGAGAGCTTCATGCGAGGGAAGTCAGTACTGAGCGCCGCCGCAGTGGCCGCGCTGGTCGGTGGGGCGGTCGCCGGTGCGGTGGGCCAGGCCTCCGCTGCCCCGAACCCGACTTGCCGGGTCGCCGCGGGCACCCTGACCGGCAGTGGATTCGCCCCGAACCAGACATTCACCGTCTCGCCTGGTGGGGCGACCGCGCGCTCTTCCTCCGAAGGCCGTATCGGACCGATGCCGGTCACGGGGACGGGGACCTTCCGCGTAGGTTCCGTAACCTGCACGGGAAACTCGGCCAGTGGAGCGCAGACCTCCGCTGTCGTGGCGGCCGCGAAGAGCGCGGCCCAAACGGCCATCAAGCGGGGCGCCTCTCCGCAGCAGGCGAAGGCGCAGGGCGTGGCGGCCGCACAGGCGAAGGCGAAGAGCCTCGGTGTGCCGACGACGATCATGACGCAGATCCAGCAGCAGATCACCAACAACGTCAACCAAATAATCAATTCAACCATCAACGCGCCGGTCGACCAGGAGGCCGGCACGACTCAGGGCGAGAAACCGAAGGAGCCGGCCGAGCCTGCCAAGCCGGCCGAGCCGAAGGAGCCCGCCGAGCCTGCCAAGCCGGCCGAGCCGAAGGAGCCCGCCGAGCCTGCCAAGCCGGCCGAGCCGAAGGAGCCCGCCGAGCCTGCCAAGCCGGCTGAACCGAAGGAACCGGCCGAGCCTGCCAAGCCCGCCGAGCCGGCCGAGCCGAAGGAACCGGCACAGCCCGCCGAGCCGGCACAGCCCGCCGAGCCGGCACAGCCGGCCGAACCGGCTGAGCCGAACCAGCCCGCCGAGTAGCCGACGGAGCTATCCGCCGAGTAGCCCGAGTGCGTCTTGGCCGACGAAACCCCTGCTGGACCGGCGGGGGTTTCGCGCGCCGGGTCCCCGGTGGGCGCATTTCACCCGTCCGGGCCCGGCCGCGCCGGGCGGTCCCCGCGCGGTCGACACGGGCGGCGCCGTGCAGGATAGGTGTATGGACCTGCGAATCTTCACCGAGCCCCAGCAAGGGGCCACCTACGACACCCTGCTCACCGTGGCCAAGGCCACCGAGGACCTCGGGTTCGACGCCTTCTTTCGCTCGGACCACTATCTGCGCATGGGCAACGTGGACGGCCTGCCCGGCCCCACGGACGCCTGGATCACGCTGGCCGGCCTGGCCCGCGAGACCAAGCGCATCCGCCTCGGCACGCTGATGACGGCCGGCACCTTCCGGCTGCCCGGCGTGCTCGCCATCCAGGTCGCCCAGGTCGACCAGATGTCCGGCGGCCGGGTCGAACTCGGCCTCGGGGCGGGCTGGTTCGAGGAGGAGCACAAGGCGTACGGCATCCCGTTCCCGAAGGAGAAGTTCGCCCGGCTGGAGGAGCAGCTCGCGATCGTCACCGGGCTGTGGGCGACCGAGGTCGGCAAGACGTTCGACTTCCACGGGACGTACTACGACCTCACCGGATCTCCGGCGCTGCCCAAGCCGGCGCAGAAGAAGATCCCCGTGCTGATCGGCGGCCACGGTGCGACCCGTACGCCGCGGCTGGCCGCGCAGTACGCCGACGAGTTCAACATCCCGTTCGCCTCGGTCGAGGACACCGAGCGGCAGTTCCGCCGGGTGCGGGCCGCCGCCGCGCAGGCGGGCCGGAACGCGGACGACCTGGTGTACTCCAACGCGCTCGTGGTCTGCGTCGGCAAGGACGACCAGGAGGTGGCCCGGCGTGCCGCCGCGATCGGCCGCGAGGTGGACGAGCTGAAGGCCAACGGGCTGGCCGGCTCTCCGGCCGAGGTCGTCGACAAGATCGGCCGGTACGCAGAGACCGGCTCCAGCCGGATCTACCTCCAGGTGCTGGACCTCGGCGACCTGGACCACCTGGAGCTGATCTCCTCCCAGGTCCAGTCCCAGCTGTCGTAACCACGGGGTGAGCGGCCCCTGCCGCCGTTGCCGGGCCTCGGCCGACGGTCCGCGGCCCGGCCCCCGGGTCCCCCGCCCCGGACAAGAGACAGCCCGTTCCAAAACAGGCCGACACCAGAACGGGCCGCCGCCTCCAGAATCGGCCGCCTCCGAAGCCTACGGCTCCACAGGCGGCCGGTCCCCGGTCCCCGGACGCTAGCGCGTGAAGCCGTAGTCCAGGATCTTCGTCGCGTCCTTGAACCGCTGGTCCGCCGAACTCGCCGCGAGCACCGTGCCCACGACCGTCTTGGAACCGCGCGTGGCCGCGAACACCAGGCAGTACTTCGCCTCCGGCCCGGAGCCGGTCTTCACGCCGAACGCGCCCCGGTAGGAGCCGAGAAGGGTGTTGGAGTTCTTCCACGGCTGCATGGCGTGCGTCCCGCCGCCGGGCCGGTACGACTTCATGCCGGCGTAGACCTTGGTGCCGACGACCTTCTTGAACGTCTTGTTCTTCAGCGCGGCCCCGGCCAGCTTGGCCAGATCGCGCGGCGAGGAGTAGTTCTTGCCGTTGGACACCCCGTCGAAGGAGTCGAAGTGGGTGTTCTTCAGGCCCAGTTCACGCGCCTTGCTGTTCATCTTGCCGATGAACGACTTGGTCCGCTGGGCCGTCGTGGAGCCCGTGCCGTAGGTGTCCGCCAGCGCGTAGGCCGCGTCGCAGCCCGACGGCAGCATCAGGCCGTACAGCAGGTCGCCCACCGACATCGAGTCGCCGAGGAGCAGGTTCGCGCTGGAGTAGCGCTGGCTGTGCGACACCGGGTCGATGACGTAGTCGGTGTACTCCTTCTTGATCTTCACCTTCTTCCCGAGGTCCACGTTCCGCTGCGACAGCACCACGAGTGCCGTCATGATCTTCGTGGTGGAGCCGGTCCGCAGCCGCGCGTCGGGTGCCTTGCCGAACACCTGCTTGCCGTTGGCCGGGTTCATGGCGTACGCGCCCTGCGCCGACACCTGCGGGGCCGCGGCGGCACCGCGGGCCGCGGGTGCCGTCGACGCCGTCCGGGCCGCATCGGCCGCCTGGGCGGGCGCGGACGCGAGGACGCCCGCGGTCAGCACGGCACCGGCCGTCACCGCGACGGCGGCGCTCCTGCGGACCCGGGCCGTCCGCCCGGGTCCGCGGTCCTCGACTGCCTGGTCGATGGTCATGGGTTTCCCCCTAGTCTTCCTTGTGTCAGTGGTCAGTTGACGAGGGGTCACTTCATCAGGTCCGGGGCCGGCGGGCCATAACGGATGTCACACCTCGGCCCGTTCCGCGCGGCCGAGCCGCCGGCCGGGGCGCGGGGACCGCATCGACGGACCCGGGCCGAAAACCGGTGGTGGGCCCGGGCCCCGGCCGGGGAGACTCGACCGCATGTTCCTGACGATCTCCACCACCGGCACGGCAGCGCGGCCGGCCACCGACCTGGGGTACCTGCTGCACAAGCACCCCGACAAGGCGCAGGCGTTCTCCACCTCGCACGGCACGGCCCACGTGTTCTACCCCGAGGCGGACGCCCAACGCTGCACGGCCGCGCTGCTGCTGGAGATCGATCCTGTCGCGCTGGTCCGGCGCGGCCGGGGCAAGGGCCGTGGCGGCGCACCCGACGCGGCCCTCTCCCAGTACGTCAACGACCGCCCCTACGCGGCGTCCTCGCTGCTGGCCGTCGCGTTGAGCAATGTCTTCTCCAGCGCCCTGCGCGGGGTGTGCGCCGCCCGGCCGGAGCGGGCCGCCGCCCCGCTGCCGCTGCGCGTCGAGGTCCCCGCGCTGCCCGCCCGGGGCGGCCCGGACCTCGTACGACGGCTCTTCGCCCCGCTCGGCTGGACCGTCACCGCCGACCCGGTCCCGCTCGACACCGCGTTCCCCCAGTGGGGCGACTCGCGGTACGTCCGGCTGCTGCTGGAGTCCGAACGGCTCACCCTCGCCGAGGCGTTGCGCCATCTGTACGTCCTGCTGCCGGTGCTCGACGACGCCAAGCACTACTGGGTCTCCGCCGACGAGGTCGACAAGCTGCTGCGGGCCGGCGAGGGCTGGCTGGCCGGGCACCCGGAGCAGCAGCTGATCACCAACCGCTACCTCTCGCGCCGCTGGTCGCTCACCCGCCAGGCGAGGGAGCGGCTGGAGCTGGTGCGGCTCGCGGAGGCCGACGACAGCGAGGTCGAGGACATCGACAACGCGGTGGCGGACGAGACCGAGACCGAGGAGAAGCCGACCCCGCTCGCCGTGCTCCGGCGGGAGGCCGTCCTCGCCGCCCTGGGCGCCGCCGGCGCCACCCGTGTCCTCGACCTCGGATGCGGCCAGGGCCAGTTGGTGCAGGCGCTGCTCCGGGACGCGCGGTTCACCGAGGTCGTCGGCGTCGACGTCTCGCAGCGCGCCCTGGCCATCGCCTCCCGGCGGCTGAAGCTGGACCGCATGGGCGAACGGCAGGCCGCGCGCGTCAAGCTGGTCCAGGGCTCCCTCGTCTACACCGACCACCGGCTGGGCGGCTACGACGCCGCCGTGCTCAGCGAGGTGATCGAGCACGTCGACCCGCCCCGGCTGCCCGCCCTGGAGTACGCCGTGTTCGGGCACGCGCGTCCCCGCACGGTCGTCGTGACCACCCCGAACGTCGAGTACAACGTCCGCTGGGAGAGCCTGCCGGCCGGTCACGTCCGGCACGGCGACCACCGCTTCGAGTGGACCCGCGAGCAGTTCCGCGCCTGGGCGGCGGCCGTGGCCGAACGGTACGGGTACGAGGCCGGGTTCACGTCCGTCGGCGCGGAGGACCCCGAGGTGGGACCGCCCACCCAGATGGCGACCTTCACGATCCGGACCGAGAAGGAGGCGAAGGCGGCATGACCGAGGCACAGCACAAGGGGCGGGTGCTCCCCGTCACCGACCTCTCCCTCGTGGTGCTCGTCGGCGCCTCCGGTTCCGGCAAGTCCACGTTCGCCCGGCGGCACTTCAAGCCCACCGAGGTGATCTCCTCCGACTTCTGCCGCGGCCTGGTCGGCGACGACGAGAACGACCAGAGCGCGACCCGGGACGCCTTCGACGTCCTGCACTACATCGCCGGCAAGCGGCTGGCCGCCGGCCGCCGCACCGTCGTGGACGCCACCAGCGTGCAGCAGGACAGCCGGCGGCAGCTGATCGAGCTGGCGCGGAAGCACGACGTGCTGCCCATCGCCATCGTGCTGGACCTGCCGGAGGAGGTGTGCGCCGAACGGAACGCGGCCCGCGCCGACCGGGCGGACATGCCCCGCCGGGTCATCCAGCGGCACATCCGCGAACTGCGCCGCTCCCTCAGGCACCTGGAGCGCGAGGGCTTCCGCAAGGTGCACGTGCTGCGCGGGGTCGAGGAGATCGAGCACGCCACCGTCGTCACCGAGAAGCGCTACAACGACCTCACCCACCTCACCGGCCCGTTCGACATCATCGGCGACATCCACGGCTGCTCCGCCGAACTGGAGGCACTGCTCACCAAGCTGGGCTACAGCGACGGCGTTCACCCCGAGGGCCGTACCGCCGTGTTCGTCGGCGACCTGGTCGACCGCGGCCCGGACAGCCCCGGCGTGCTGCGCCGCGTGATGACGATGGTGAACTCGGGCAACGCCCTGTGCGTCCCCGGCAACCACGAGAACAAGTACGGCCGTTACCTCAAGGGCCGCAAGGTCCAGCACACCCACGGGCTCGCCGAGACCATCGCGCAGATGGAGGGCGAGAGCGAGGAGTTCCAGGCCGAGGTCCGGCGCTTCCTGGACGGACTGGTCAGCCACTACGTCCTGGACGGCGGCCGGCTGGTGGTCTGCCATGCCGGACTGCCCGAGAAGTACCACGGCCGCACCTCCGGCCGGGTCCGCTCGCACGCCCTGTACGGCGACACCACCGGCGAGACCGACGAGTTCGGGCTGCCGGTGCGCTACCCGTGGGCCGAGGACTACCGGGGCCGGGCCGCCGTGGTCTACGGCCACACACCCGTGCCCGAGGCGACCTGGCTGAACAACACCATCTGCCTGGACACCGGCGCCGTCTTCGGCGGCAAGCTGACCGCGCTGCGCTGGCCGGAGCGCGAGCTGGTCGACGTACCGGCCGAGCGGGTCTGGTACGAGCCGGCCCGGCCGCTGCGCACCGACGCGCCCGGCGGCCACGAGGGCCGGCCGCTGGACCTGGCGGACGTGCGCGGCCGACGGGCCGTGGAGACGCGGCACGCCGGCCGGGTGGCCATCCGGGAGGAGAACGCTGCGGCGGCCCTGGAGGTCATGAGCCGCTTCGCGATCGACCCGCGCCTGCTGCCGTACCTGCCGCCGACCATGGCACCGACGGCGACCTCGCGGGCCGACGGCTACTTGGAGCACCCGGAGGAGGCGTTCGCGCAGTACGCGCGGGACGGGGTCGCGCGGGTGGTGTGCGAGGAGAAGCACATGGGCTCCCGGGCGGTGGCCCTGGTGTGCCGGGACGCGGAGACGGCACGGCGGCGGTTCGGCGCGGACGGACCCACCGGCTCCCTCTACACCCGTACCGGCCGGCCGTTCTTCGACGACGAGCCGATGACCGAGGAGATCCTCGGCCGACTGTGCACGGCGGTCACCGACGCCGGCCTCTGGGACGAACTCGCCACCGACTGGCTGCTGTTGGACGCCGAGCTGATGCCGTGGTCGCTGAAGGCCGGCGGGCTGCTGCGCGGCCAGTACGCGGCCGTGGGCGCCGCCGCCGGCGCGGCGTTCCCGGGCGCGCTCGCCGCCCTGGAGGCGGCGGCCGGGCGCGGTGCCGACGTGGGCGCGCTGCTCGACCGGCAGCGGGAACGGGCCGCCGACGCCACCGCGTTCACCGCCGCCTACCGACGCTACTGCTGGCCCACCGAGGGCCTGGACGGGGTCCGGCTGGCCCCCTTCCAGTTGCTCGCGGTCCAGGGCCGCAGCCTCGCCGCGCTGCCGCACGACGAGCAACTGGCCCTGATCGACCGGATGGTGGAGTACGACGGCACCGGACTGCTGCACACCACCCGGCGGCTGTACGTCGACACCGGCGACCCGGAGTCGGTGCGCGCGGGCGTGGACTGGTGGCTGGAGATGACCGGCCGGGGCGGCGAGGGCATGGTCGTCAAGCCGCTCGGCGCGCTGGTGCGCGACGGGGACGGACGGCTGGTGCAGCCCGGCATCAAGTGCCGGGGCCGGGAGTACCTGCGGATCATCTACGGCCCGGAGTACACCCGCCCCGACAACCTCGCCCGGCTGCGGCAGCGGTTCCTCAACCACAAGCGGTCCCTGGCCCTGCGCGAGTACGCCCTCGGCCTGGAGGCCCTGGACCGGCTGGCCGACGGCGAGCCCCTGTGGCGGGTGCACGAGGCGGTGTTCGGGGTGCTGGCCCTGGAGTCGGAACCGGTGGACCCGCGGCTGTAGTCGCCGCCGCGCCCCAGTGGCGAGGGCACCGACTCCTCGCCCCAGTCGCGTCACGCTGCTTCGGGCTCGATCGGAGCAGCGGGCGCGGCAGTCCACGTATCGAGCAACCGGCCGGCCCATGCCCGGGCCTCGGCCAGATGCTCAGCCCGGAGTCCCTCGCGGGGATTCGGCTGCACAAGGAGGGTGGGGGCACCACTGGCTGTGCGCTCCGCGGCCCACGAGTGGTCCAGGTCGGTGAAGTCGTCGTCGATCCAGACGGCCGGGACGTCTCCCAACCAGCCATCGACGTGATCGCGCTTCCAGAGGTAGCCGTTGGGGTGGCTGGTGGTGATCCGGGGCGCGGCAGGTCGACATGCGGCAGGGGAGGGATGTCGAGGAGCGGACCGATCAGCGTGGTGGCGTCCTGCCGCCAGCTGGTGCACCAGACCGGTGTGACCAGGCCCGTACGGATCACGTCCGTGAGCATGGGGCCGTGGTCGGGATTGAGCCAGATGGCGACCGGGTCGTCTGCGCTGCGGCCGGTGGGGACGACCTCGTGGCGAGCGTGAGTGGGCGGCGTCGAGCCGTCCGCGTCGGGGAAGGGGATGAGGACGCCGTCGATGTCGAGGAGCAGGTAGGGCGGGCCCATCGATTCCTCCAGGGGAGTTCCGGGGGCAGAGCTTGCGCGCGGTGATCAGCAGGGTGGTGGGCCAGCGGGCCTGTCGGGGGTCGTGGAAGTCCTGGGCCGAGGCGAGCCACAGGCCCGCGCGGCCGAGGTGCTTCTCCCACCGGCCGGTGCCGAAGTCCCAGCGAGCGACGGGCAGGCGAGTGCGGTCGGGCAGCGTGACGTGGTCGCGGCGGGGAAGGTCGCCTGCGGAGGGAGCCCGGCCGCCGCGCTGCGGGTGGGGGACGGAGAAGGCGAGGATGCCGCCGGGCTTGAGGCGGTGGGCGATGGCCGGGAGCAGGAGTTCGGGGGTGACGAGGCCGACGGCGCCGAAGACGGAGTAGATCGCCTCGAACTGCTCGTCGGTGGCGTGCAGGTAGTGCAGGGCGTGGCCGGCGACGAAGGTGAGGTTGTTCAGCCGTCCGTAATGGGAGCGGGCGCGGCGGACCTGGAGGCCGACCAGGTCGACACCGGTGACACGGGAGCCATGGCGGGTGGCGAGGTGGGCGGCGTTGTGGCCGGGGCCGCAGCCGAGTTCCACCACGCGCTTGCGGCGCAGGTCGGGACCGAGGATTTCGGCTCCGGGCCCGATGCCCGTCCGTGTGGTCCACTCCATCCGCGGCGGTGGGACGAGCGGCTCGGCCGGGCCCGGGGCCGTGCGCTGGAGGGCGTGGGCGTACCAGGGAGAGGCTTGGGTGAGCACTTACACCTCCAGGAGCTGGAGGGCGTCGGTGAGGTGTCGGCGGACGACCTTGATATAGGTGGGGTCGGTGGCGGGGTCGTTGATCCAGCGGATGGACTGTTCCATGAACCACTCGACGGCCCAGACGCGGTGCCAGCCCAGGGCCCAGTTCTCGGCGGTGAGCCCGCCTCGCGGGGCGAGGGCGCCGGGGGTGCCACCGGCGGTGACGTACTGCTCCAGGAAGACGCGCAGGCGCACGGGGTGCGGGGGCTCGATGGTGCCGTGCCAGCTGGCGAGGTCGAGCAGGCCGGGGCCGGTGAAGGCGCGGGCGAAGTCGAGCAGCCGCCAGCCGCGCTCGCCGATGTGGAGGCTGGTGGGGTGGAACTCGGAGTGCACCCAGCCGAACGGTTCCAACGTCGCTCCGGCCGAGCGGGCCTCGGCGGTCTGGGCGATACGGTCGAGCGCGTCCTCGATGTCGTCGGCGTCCTGCCACCGGTCGGCCTTGCGCAGCCGTTCAAGGTGCTCCAGCGCCCTGGCCGGCAGCGTGCGCAGCCGCTCCTGGTCGAGGACGGGCAAGGGCGGAGCCGTACGGGTGCCGTGCAGAACCACGGCCGCGGCGACACCGTCGAGGTCGTCGGCCTCGCGGACGGACGGTCCGAGGTCCTCCATGAGCATGCCGAGCCAGCCGTCCAAAACGGCGGAGGCGTGGACCTGGGGGACTGGAACGCCGAGCGTGTGGGCCAGGCGGAGGGCTTGGTCCTCGCTGTCGAACGGCTTCTTGGCGTACTTGAAGATGGCCGTGGTGCCGTCGGGGAAGGTCACGCGCTCGACTCCGGACATGGACCACACGCGTACCTCCTCCCGTGCGGCGGTGGTCTGGCCGGTCGCGGTGAGCAGGTTGTCGAAGAGTTCGGCGCTGGGGGTCGCGGTCACGTGGGGCTCCGGGAAGGGGTGGTGGCGTCCGGGGCGGGCGAGGGATTCCGGCCCGCCCCGGAACCTGATCGGGTCGTGGGTTACGCGGCGGGTGTCACGCGATGGGCGTAGATCTGCTCGATCCAGCCCGCCTTGAAGGCGGCGAGGTCGTCACGGAAGTTCGCCATCGAGGCACCGTAGGGCGCGACCACACCGCCGGACTGGTCCGGCACGGACTGGCAGCCGTGCACGAGCCGGCCGCCGAGTGCGGCGTGGGCCTTGATGGACTCGATCCGGCGGTGTTCGTTGAACCAGCCGCCGTGGTAGACCTCGTCGAGCATCCGGCCCGTCTCGTCGTCCAGGTCGAAGACGACGGAGGTGGCGGCGGGGAAGAACCAGCACGGGCCGACGTTGGAGATGTGCCCGTCCAGCTCGACCTTGTTGAGCGCCATGAGCGTGGCGGCCTCGCGGAGCATCCGCAGATGGACGGCGGTGATCTGCGGCAGGCCGAGGCCGGCGAGGTGCTCGTCGCGGAACAGGTAGGCGTACACCTCGTAGGCGGTGGACAGCACCCGGGCGGCGTCCGAGGTGGACGCGCCGTGGGCCTTGATGAAGTCCAGCGCGAGCTGCTCGACCGCACTCTCGGTGGTCTCCTTCACTTCCAGGAGCTGGGCCTTGACCAGCTCCCAGTCGGCGACGAGCCAGGTGTTGGACTCGAAGCGGAAGAAGTACTCGGCCGGGTCGATCGTGATGCGCCGGCCGTCGACCTGGATGCCGGGCAGGCGGCTCCAGCGCGGGTCGAACGCCTCGGGCAGCTCGACCGTGATGGCCGTGGTGTCGATGGTGGTCACCGTTTCTCCGTCTCTGATCGGCCAGGTTCGGGCACAGGAATGCCCGAGCCCCGGTGTGGGCGTACGGAACTTCGGGGTGCCGCCCGGACCAAGAGGGAGCCTGGATCACGGTCGCGCCGTTCCGGGCGGCTACTGATAAGTGAACCGGTGGTTACGCTCAGTGGGTACGGTGGAAGGCAGTTGAAGCGGTATACGCGGTTTACAGCTCCAGAGCGGAGGCGATCGTGGCGGCGCAGAGAGACCCCAATTCCCGTCTGCGCGACGTCATCGACGCCGCCGGTTGCACCTACGAGGCCCTCGCCCGAGACGTGCGGCGCATCGCGGCCGAGAACGGCGAGATCCTCCAGACCAACAAGTCGGGCATCTCGCACTGGGCGAACGGCACCCGCACCCCATCGGGCCGGGTAGGCCAGTACCTGGCCGAGGCACTGTCCCGCCGAGCGGGACGTACGGTCACCCAGACCGAGATCGGCCTCCAGGCCGGTGATGACGATGCGCCGAAGGAATCCGATCCCGTTCTCGCGGTCACCGACCTGGGCCGTGCCGACGTCGAGCGCCGCCGCTTCCTCGCCATCGCGGCCTTCACCACCGCCGGCGTCGCCATGCCGCTCGCATACGACCACGACGCCACTGCCCGCATGCTCCGCGCCCGCACCGGAACGTCCCTGGTCGGTGTGGAGGACGTGGACGTCGTACGGCAGATCACTGCGGCCTTCAGCGCTGCCGACGAGCGCCTCGGCGGCGGGCACGGCCTGACCACCGTCACCGCGTACCTCGCCGACACCGCCGCACCCATGCTGCGCGGACGCTTCCCCAGCGAAGCCTTACGTCGGGCCGCCTTCGGCGCCGTCGCCGAACTCGCATACCTCGCAGGGTGGAAGCACCACGACCTCGGCCAGGAAGGCGCCGCCCAGCGCTACTACCAGGTCGGCTACAAACTCGCCTGCGAAGCCGACCCCCACGGCCACGCCGCCTGGATGATGCGAGCCCTTGCCCACCAGTCCCTGAGCCTCAAGCAGCCTCACCACTGCGTCGACCTCGTCGAAGGCGCCCTACGCACGGGTCTCGGCCATGTCGACGGCCAGACCGAGGCCCTCCTCCACATCACCCACGCCCGCGCCTATGCCGCCGTGAACGAGAACCCGTCGGCCGCACGCGCCCTTCTCGCTGCCGAAGACGCCCTCCTCCGCGACGACGGTCCCCAGCCCAGCTACTCCCGTGTGAGCGGCCCCGCCGCGGGCACCGTGGCCAGCCACACCGCCCGCACCCTGACTGACCTCGCCGACCACATCGGCACCGAACAGCAGCACCGGGACGCCCTCACCCGCTGGGACCCGGAGAAGTACAAGCGCGTCCACGCCCTCACCCACGCAGACCTCGGCGACAGCCTCGCCGCCCAGGCACGCGCCGACGAGGCCGTTGCCGCCTGGACCCAGGCCCTAGGCCGTTTCCTTCGGATCACCTCGCCGACCAGATGAAGATGGCGGCGAGGTGGAGTCCGGC